>JBBQYD010000001.1:0-49708 GCA_038209025.1 Verrucomicrobiota bacterium
CCCGGGTCAGGTATTCGTTGGCGGAATAGACGCCTTTGAAATTCTCACCGGGCACATTCATGAAGACCGGCAGGCCCGCGCCGTTGGCGATGAAAACCGCATCGTGGCTGTCGCGCAACTCCTGGATGGTGTAGGTGCGTCCGATGACCGTGTTGCAGACAATTTTGACGCCGGCTCGCTCCAGGCGGGCCACCTCGTCCTGCACGATCTTCTTGGGCAGGCGGAATTCGGGGATGCCGTAAACGAGCACGCCGCCGGGCTTGTGCAGGGCTTCGTAAATGGTCACCTGGTGACCGCGGCGGGCGAGTTCCCCGGCCGCCGTAAGACCGCCCGGACCGGCGCCAACGACGGCCACGGTTTTGCCCGAAGCCGGGGCCACCTCCATAGGTACCTGGTCGCCGTGACTGTGCGCCCAATCTCCCACGTACCGTTCCAGGTAGCCAATGGCCACCGGCAGCCCTTTATTGCCCCGAATGCATTCGATCTCGCACTGGGTTTCTTGCGGGCATACCCGGCCGGTGACCGAGGGCAGCGCATTGTCAGCCAGCAAAGATTTTGCGGCTTCGCCCAGTTGGCCCTGAGAGAGGAGTTCGATGAACCTGGGAATATTCACCATTACCGGGCAGCCGGCAACGCATTTGGGATCGCGGCACTGGAGGCAGCGCTCCGCTTCCAGCAGCGCCACCTTCTCCGGCAGGCCCAGGTTGACCTCCCCGAAATTTGCGTTGCGCACCAACGGCTCCTGCTCGGTCATTTTCTGCCGGTCAATCTTCAGCCGCTCACGAGTGGATATTTTAGAACTCACAAAATCAAGAGGGTTTGCCAAGGCCGATGCGGCACTGGCCTGACTCGCAGGCGGTCGTCGCTTTTTGTTCAAACTCACGGTAGGTGCCCAACCGGTCCATCAGCAGCTCAAAATCCACCTTGTGCCCGTCAAACTCCGGGCCATCCACGCAGGCGAACAAGGTTTCGTCGCCGATATTGACGCGGCAGCCACCGCACATGCCCGTGCCATCCACCATCACCGGGTTGAGGGACACAATCGTATGAACCCCCAGGGGGCGGGTTAGATTTGCCACGGCGCGCATCATGGGCACCGGGCCAACCGCATAAACGATGTTAATGTTTCCCCCCGATAAAACGTCTTTGGCGGCATCCGTCACAAATCCGTGCCGTCCATAGCTGCCGTCATCGGTGCAGACCGTGACGTCTCCCAGGCGCCGGAGTTCGCTCTCGAAGATGACCCACTCCCGTGAGCGCCCGCCAATGATGCTATGCACGGCGATGCCGCGCCGGTGCAGGCCCTGGGCGATGGGATGCACCACGGCAGTGCCGACGCCTCCGCCAATGCACAGGGCGCGGCCCGACTCAATCATCTCCGTGGGCTTGCCCAGGGGGCCGGCAATCCCGCCGATGCTTTGGCCGGGTTCGAGCGCCACAAGGTCGCGCGTGCTCTTGCCCACCGCCTGGATGACCAGGGCAATGGTGCCGGTTTCAGGGTTGGCATCCGCAATCGTCAACGGAATACGTTCCGCGCCCTCCGCCAGGTGAACAATCACAAATTGCCCCGGTTGGCGAATCTGGGCGACTCGCGGTGCGATCACATCCAAACGGGTTACGTTTGGACTTAGGTGTGTCTTTGAAACGACCTGATGCATGCTATTCTTTTCTTTGCGGGCGGGCCGTCATGCACACTGGCCAGTTGGCGCATTTCCGGATCCCGCCTGGCCTCTATAAGCCTTCAGAATAATGCAAATCATACGCGCCCAAGTCAATGGCGGTGAGTTCTTCCTCCGCAATTATTCTGGCCCGGGTCTTGATGCCGGGAGCGAATCTCCGGAAGGGGTTGGCAAGGCCAGGAGATATGCCGGTGTTCCCCGCCCCGGATCTGCCTTCCGCAGGCAGCACTGATACGGGCGACTCCGCGAGCATCCGATCAGGTGGAGGGCGGGCGCGGCGAGTGACGCGCAGCCATCACCCAACCGGCCGGCGCGCGATCGCGGAGTTGAATTGCTTTGACACGGCGTCCGGATACCGGTAGCGAAGTGTCCCCATGAACAGCAAATTTATCTTCGTATGCACGGCGGGTCTTCTGCTCAGCAGCCTGCCGCTGGTGGCGCAGCCAGTTTTGCCCCCGGCCGCCGGTCCGCGCACCTCCTTGTTCGATGGGAAAACCCTCAAAGGCTGGGAGGTGCTGAAATGTGAAGCCGCCGTCGAGAACGGCAGTATTCTGATCAAAGGGGGAAACGGAGTGGTGCAAACCGGGAGGAAATACAGCGATTTCATTTTCGAATATGAATGGAAGCCGCTGAAGGCGGACGCGTGGGACAGCGGCGTCTATTTTCGCTATGACTCCATCCCCACCAATCAACCGTGGCCCCGCCGGTATCAGGCAAATCTGAGGAAAGGCGATGAAGGGAATGTGGGCGGTCTCAAAGGGGCCACCAGCCACGGACTGTGCAAGGATGGCGAATGGAACAAATTCAAACTCACCGTGAAGGGGACGACCGCCGCGATGGATATAAATGACCAGCCGGCCTGGAAAGGTGATGGGCTGGAGGATCCCAACGGGTTTATTTCCCTTCAATGCGAAGTGCCGGGTGGGGGACAATGTCTCTTCCGGAATATTTACATCACGGAACTTAAGTGACCAGCCAAGGAGAGCATGGTGGCGCTTTGGGCCCGGGATCATCTGTCACCATGAACGATTCCGCACCGCTGCCCGCCACGACCCCGGCATGGCGGGTCTTGCAACCGATCACCAGAAGGCTCAGCCATGGGTAACGGCCATTTGCGAAAGAGCCTGGCCTTTCTGGCGGTGGGGCAGGTCATGCTGGCGGTGGCCGTCACGGGCGCGGTCGGGGAGAAGGTGTCCGCGCGCCGGGCCCGCCTGGGCGCCGGGCCGTTGAGGCTCGAAGTGCGTGAAGAGCCGTCCGGGGTGGCAATTTCTTTGAAGGATTTGCGGGCGTTCGAGTATGCCGGCGGCAGCGCCTGCTACAAACTGGAGCTGAGGGATGGCCGGACCCTCCAGCCGCGCCCGGCGATTACCGTGAACAACCGGAACCGGGTGGTTGTAACCGCCAGGTCTCCCGAGATCGAGTTGACTCACGAAATCTCCGTCTCGCCGGGGAAGGACGGATTCATCGAACGCATTCGGGTGGTTAACACCGGCCGGGAACGCCTGGAAATTAACGATTACCGGTTTGGACTGCGGCGCTCACAAACTCTCCCCGGCGATCTGCGAGCGGTGGCGGTTCCTTTCCGCCGACAGGCGGATGGGCGCCTGCGCGATTGGAGCCTGGATGAGATCATGGCCGGCAAAGGGGCCAACTCCGACTGGCAAAACGACCCCGCGGTGTCCCGGCAAACCGTGCTGGATTCAGCTCGTGGGCGGCTTCGTTCAGAAGGGTGGATTTTGACCGATGGCCGGACGGGGTTGCTCGTGGCGAAGTATAACCAGGAGGACATTGAGTTCGCCATGCTCGACGCGGAGGGCGGCCCCCGGCCAGGCTTGATTTTCGGCGGCTCGGGGCCGGGATTGTACGGCGAGCCTGAGTCGCTGCGCTCGCTGGCTCCGGGGCAGTCGGTAACCCTTGGCAGCACGTATTACCTTTCCGTGGAGGGCGGCTGGCCGGCGGGCTATGCGCGGTTCCGTCAGTTGCTCAACGACCTGGGCCACGGGTTGGCGAAGAGTTACGATCCGCCGGTCAATTGGAACGAACTGTTCGATGTCGGTTGGTACCACTCTGACGCCGCCGGATTGGCGAAGCATTACACGCGGCAGGCCTTGCTGGACGAGGCCAGGAAAGCGGCGGCCATCGGGGCCAAACTCCTCTACCTGGATCCCGGCTGGGAGGTATGCGAGGGCACCAGCCGGTGGGGGGAGGACCGGTTGGGAACGGTGTCGAGCCTGGTCCAGGAACTGCGAGAACGTTACGGGCTGGGACTTGGGTTTCGCACCATTGGCCGGGTGTACCGCGACGAGTTCCCGCCGGATTGGTATCGGCAGGCAACGGCGGATCCGCGGCCGTACGAGCGGGCGTGTCTGAACCGGCCGGCCGCGCCCCAACCGGTACCGGACCAGGATGAACGCGGGTCGCGCAACCTGGCCCGTCTGGCGGGAGCCCGGGCCGAAGCCTCCTCGGTGCTGCCCGGTTATGATATTCACCGCATCGAACACTTGAACGATGGCTGGTATGGCAACAGCGCCAGTTGGATCTCCGCCGGCGAGCCCTCGTGGGCGCAGATTGACCTCGGCTCGACTCAGCGGATCGACAAGGTGCGAATCGGCAGCGAACATTTGCCGCACTTCGGGGATCGCGCCGCCAAGACCGTTCGCATTATGCTCGCCGACAGTCCGGCACCCGCTGGCGGAGGGAGCCTTGGATGGCGGGTCGTGGCGGAGCGACTCGCGGCGCCGCTCCACGAAACGACGACGTTCACGTTTCCTCCACAAGCGGCCCGCGTTGTCCGCATTGAGGTGGCGGCGGCGGAGAACGGCAATGTGCGGCTCGACGAAATCGAGGTCTATGAGGCCGTGCCGCAGGCATGGGAGGAACCACCTCGCCGCCGAATCCTCGTGCCCGAGAACGCGCCCTGCGAGCCCATCGCCTTTTGGGAGGTATGCACTCAGAATCCCGTCTGGCAGCAGGAGAAACTTCGCCGGCTGGAGCGGATCGCCGGGCAAGGCATGCGGTTCATGATGTTCGACGAGTTCGACTGGCGGGGACCCTGCTTCTCGTCCCAACACGGCCACCCGGTGCCGTCAACGCCGGAGGGGCACGTGCGAGCGGTGTATGGACTGATCCGCCAACTCAAGCAGCGGGTGCCCGGCATCCTGGTGGAGGCGCACGATCCGGTCTGGCCGTGGGGCGTGCGGTATCTGCCCGTCTATTTCGACCAGACGCTCGATGCGTCGCGGCGAACGGGATCCTACGAGGAAAACTGGGGCTTCGAATTCATGTGGAAGCCCATCGACGATCTCTTGTCGGGCCGCGCCCTGTGTCTCTACTACTACAATCTCGCGTGCGACATCCCGCTCTATGACCACATCACGGCAGAACACGACAACGACGCCTGCCTGGGGTTTTGGTGGTACGCATCAACAATCCGTCATCTGGGAATCGGCGGTCAGAAAGGGCTCGATTCAAAGCAGGTGAATGAATCCCGGTGGCAGGCCTATCTCAAGGCGATGGCGCAATATGGACGCCTGCGGGATTGGTTGGTGCGGGGCCGCTTTGTGGGTGTTGATGAGTGGACCCATCTCCACGTGCTGGATGGCCGTTCCGGCGGTGTGCTCGTAGCCTTCAATCTGAGCGAGCAACCGGTGGAGAAGACCATCCTCCTCAAGTCTGGCGACTTGGGCCTCGGCAAAGGCGAACCGCCGGTGGCGGGCGCGCGGGCGAAACGGGTGGGCGCCGAACTGGAACTGTCGATGACCATCGCGCCGCGGAGCCCCTTGGTGGTTGAGATCGGGGCGGCGGTTGGATCAGTGACCCCGGCCGCTGCCGCCCACCGGCCGAAATGATGAGGTCTGCCCCCCGCCAGGCCGCCAGCCGGGCGCGGGCATCGGCTTACTCCGGATCCCACATCCACCGGGGGTCGTATTTGCCATTGCCTCCGAGTTCCGGCAGACCCGTCGCCGCGGCGCCGGAGGAGTCTTTGCCGGGGAAATACTGGAAACCCAAGGTGCTGACGCGCACGGCGGCGGCGTGGCCATCGGCATACGCTCCCACGCATCGCTGGTTATGCCGGTTGACGGCGCGTTGAGGATCCGAGGCGTAGTAACCGCCTGACAAATCATTCAAGGGTGTGCGGAAATATAGTTGCTGCTTATTCTTCGTTTCCACCCACAAATCCGGTTTGGTCTCCGTGGGATTGGCGATGAGTCCCGCATCGGCCATGATCAGCGTGTCCACGGGCTGTCTGATGCGCGAGATCTTTACGGGGTCAACCAGCCAGCGGCCGATGTCGGGATGGTTCATGGCAATGCCGAAACCATTGCCCACGGACACGCAGCCAAGGAGGTTGGTAGTGTTTTGATAAGGGCGAAGCAAATCCGGCCACCAGGTGCAGGCGGCCGGGAAAAACGACCCGGGCGGCGACGCCGCGTTGGCGGCCAGCATGACAATGTGGTCCCGGTTGTCATGCTCGTACATCTTCATGCTCAGGCAGGTTTGATGCATGTTGTTGAGACAGGTAGTCGCCTTTGCCTTTTCCTTCGCCTTGTTCAAGGCCGGCAGCAGCATGGCCGCCAGAATGGCGATGATGGCGATGACCACCAGCAACTCGATCAAGGTGAAACCCGGGCCGAACAACCGTTGCCGGGGCTCGGATTCCACAGGCAACCCCGTTTGTGGCTTTGCGTTCATATGGGTGTCAGCGCCGCCAGCATACTAAATGAACAAAAGACAGGGAATACAAAAATTACCCAATCTGGCGCTCGCACCCATTCGCATGGCGTTGGCTCCCACGGAACAAACGGTTGCGAAAACGGCCGGAAGTTGCATTGATCTCCGCCCCGCCAACCAGCCATAATGTGGGGCATGAACTTAAGATTTCCGCGGCCGGAGCTTGCGCCCTTTCACCCATGGCTTCCCCTGTTGCCGCTGCTCGCGGCGGCCGCCCTGCTTGGCGGTTGTGTCCATAAGCCCGCCGAAGGGCGGGCGGAATTTCAGGCGGGCGAATCCCTGGTTCTGGTGGGGGAAGAGCCCACGAGGCTGGCGTTTGCGCCGCTTCGCTCACGCCCCTTTTCTCTCCGCAGCACGTATCGGGAACAGTTGCCCCAGACCGTTCAATATGAATTGGGGCGTGATTACCTGCTGGAGGCAGACGGCCAGATAAGGCGGTCACGCGGTTCGCGGATTCCGGATTTCGGCACCAACATGCTCTACGGCAAGGAGGATTTTCGCCACGATCAGTTTCCGGGTTTTGGGAACGGCAGGTTTTTCGTGTACGCGGATTATTTTCACCGGGAGAAGTGGCAGGTGCCGGCCGCGCGGCCTGAGTTGGGCGCGGCGTGTCTGCCGGTTACCCGCGAGAAACTGCGCGCCGGCAAGAGCGTGCGCATGATTGCGTTTGGCGACAGCATCACCGCGGGCGGGGATGCGTCGGAACCCAGCCTGATTTTCTGGGAGCGCTACGCCGGCTCGCTGCGAGCCAAGTATCCCAAGGCGTCCATCGAAAGCGTTAACGGCGCGACGGGCGGCGACACGACCGTGCAGGGCCTGCAGCGGTTGCAGGAAAAAGTCCTCCAGCAGAAACCCGATCTGGTGCTGGTGGGCTTTGGCATGAACGACCACAACCGGGAAGGGTTTGGAGTGCCGCTGCAGGCCTTTGCCGCAAATCTTGGCACGATCATCGACCGCATTCGGGCCGATGGCGCGGAGGTCATTTTATTCTCCGCGTTCCCGCCCAATCCGAAATGGCATTACGGATCACACCAGATGGAGGCGTATGCGGCGGCAACGGAACAGGTGGCCAGGGATAAGCACTGCGCTTTTGCCGCCGTGTATGAGCTATGGATGGGCATTGCCGAACGCAAAAATACGGAAGACCTGCTGGCCAACAACATCAATCACCCTAACGATTTCGGCCATTACCTCTATTTCCGGGCTCTGGAGGCGTTGGGATTGTGATGAGCGCATGATTCGCCGGCCCAACGGTCACCGCGCCCGGAAATGTTGCGCTTCCCCTCCCGGGTGGCGAGCGGCGTTCGGGTCACCTTGACCCGGTCGAGGGCTTCAACCGGGCTTCCAGGCCGTCACACAACCGCAACGCCGCCTGCTCGTAGGCCTTGTCGGCCGCGGCTTGCGCGGCTGCTTCCAGCGGTTTGATGCTGCCTGCCCTTTGGAGTTCGCGCCGGCTTCGGAGCGACTCAATAGCCTGCAAAGCCAGGGTTGCATGCGCCGCCTCATAGCTGTCGGCGAGGCCATCGGAGATCAGGCGCCGATGCAAGGACCGAACCTTGTCCTCCCGCTGTTCCAACTCAGCCGAAAGCAACCCTGCTGACGACCCCCGCGGCGGTGTCGATGCCGCGGGCGTTAGCTTGCTTTGATTGGGCGGCGCCCCCAACCTGGCGCCCCCCAGCGCGATTTGTACGGTTGCCTTCGCGGGCGTTTGGTCAAAGGGGAGAAAGACCGTGCGCGAGTCAAAGTATTTCCATTTCCGGCCGTTGACTTTCACACCGGTGACCGGCCCGCGGCCCACGGTCGAAAGGTAAACGCGTTTGGCGCCGAACCGCACGGGATCACGCTGCTCCAACTCTCCCAAACCCGGAGGGATATGCGGGATGATCGTCAATCCATCCGCGCGATACAGGTATTCGAACAGCCCGCGCATGAACGCGGCCGCCGGCCCAAAGGCGTCATAGCACAGATTGATGGGCTCCCTGGGTTGGTAAACTTCGCTGCCGCACTTGGTCAACGGGTTGTCCATTCTGAATCGCTCGGCAAAGCCGAGTATCTTGCTCATGGAACGCCGGGCGTCCTCGAATTGTCCGAGCCGGTAGTAGGCCAGGACCATGCGCGCTTCGCAGGTGGACCAGTGCCCGCCGTTAACCCAGGTGCCATAGCCCCAAAGACCCTCGGGCTTTTCGTACATGTCATCATAGGACGGGTGGTTGGGCAGGATGAAATGATGCGGACGCAAGCCGGGGATCGACGCCATCTTTTCAAAAATGCGGGTGGCCTGCGCATCATCAACCACGCGGAAGGCGATGGCATCGTGATTCGGCGACGCCTCAAAGTACCCATGCCGCTCCGCCCCATACACTCCGTGCTTCACGCCGTCCGGGTCGAGGGACCGGATGAAATAGCCTTCTCCGGCAACCAGCCGGGGGAGGCCTTGCCGAGCCAGGTGACGGCGCAACCCCAGCGCCATGGCTTCATCCTGGCGGCCAGCCAGTTTCTCCAGTTCGATCAGACGGTCCAGCGCCGCAATGTAGGTAATCGACAGGCCAGCCAGATAAGCTTTTCCGTAGGTGCCATCCGGCCGCCTCCAGCCCGCGTAACTCGGCGCCAGCAGGTTCCCCGCCGGACCGGCCAGGTAAAGGTTGTTGGTCGGATCGCGCCTGGTCTCAATAAAGCCCGCGCACCGCTCGAGCATTGGCAAATAACGCCGAATCGCCTCGGGGTCGCGGCTGATCAACAGCAGCTCGGATTGCAGCAGCAGGCCTGCCGCCGTGAACTCCATGCCCCAGTCATGAATCCCCACTCTGCCGTCCCCTTGTTTATAAACAATCCAGCCGGGTCGGGCCGCATCGCATAAACAGCCATCGGGCGCCACCCAATCAAAGGGTGGCGCGGCCCCAACCCGTTTGCCGTCGCCCATTTGGCCGAACCACAAGTCCTGTGAATTCTGCAGGAATGTCACGAAGGGCTCGCGCAGCAAGGGCAGTATGCTGTAGGTGGTCCCATAGGAATTCTGGATCCACCACGCATCCCAGGTGGGGCCTTCCACCAGCCCATTCCATTTGGGCTCATACAGCATGCTCAGATTCTGCAATTCCGGATCGGGCTCAAACATGCGGCGGGCCGTTTCCAGCAGGCGGACATATTCCACATCGCCTGCGCCGCGGTAGTGCCTGCCCTCAAATCGCCCGGAGTCGCGTTCGGCGGAGTGGAGTCGGTTGCCGGGCACGATTGCCATTAGGATGGCGCACACCAGGAAGGTGACACGGCGAATGGCCGCTCCGGTCCGGGCGATTAATGTCCGCCCGAGTGACGGGGGCGGGGCAGTACAATTCAGCGCGGCACGCCTGCGGATAAACTTTCCAACAGCCTGGATCATGCCTCCAGCAAAACGGAGCTCAGGCTGGATGACAAGCAGTAAAACGCGAGGTCGGTGACGAGCGGGCGCTACAGATCTCTCCTGATCGAGGGCGGCGGCACCGGCTATCTCAAGAGCGCCGGCCAAGAGCTAAAGCGCCTGGGGTGGCGGGAGGGCGAACTGAGCCAACGGCCCAAAAACGACCCGGCCAAGCTGGCGCTGGCGGCGCGGTTGCGCCAGGAAACCACGCTGGCGTTGCCATGGATTGCAACCCGGCTCAAGATGGGAACCTGGAAGAGCCTTCACGCCAAGCTGCCGTGGCGGCGGACTGCTTGAGGAAAACCACTGAACCCAAAATGCCTTGGAACCCATTTTCGCATTTCGTTGGAAGGCGGTTGCAAACCTTGCCTCTTCCGAGGTTTCACCATGGGTTATGAAAGGGCGTGCTGGCCCCCAAAAACCCAAAGGGTTTTCGCCTACAGAGCCCGGGGTCGCGACGAAGGAGCCACCCTGGGTCACATCGCCAACCCCTGCAAAAACTACAACGGAGTTACGGCAAGGCTCTGAGACGCAACCCTTGTCGGGGTTGGCAGGGAACTAACCGCTGGTCCCAAGGTAGCTCGTTCCTCGCAACCTTGGGCTAGGTTACGAAATCCCCTCAGTATAGGCCCAATCAAATTCCATGAGAGCAGGAGTCCTGAGGCTAAGGTTTGGGATGTGCCCCCCGCGCGTGCCCAGCGCCGCGCCGGTGATCGAGAGAAAGTGTCCCTTTTCATACTCCCTGACCTCGACCCGGTGGCGCCAGGTGAGAGGAGCGCACGCGGATGGAACGCTCCGCTTGATTGCAGATTGGGGATGCCAGATTTCAGATTCATCGGCGGAAGCGGTGTCGAGCGTGGCCACGAGGGCGGCGAGCAAAGGCTGAAGGCTAAAGGCATAAAGAAGAAGGCAGAACTGTGCTTTGCGCTTTCTGCGCCTGCTTGCGGCCAAAGTTCCCGACCGGGTGATGTTTCAAACGCACTCTCATGCTTTGCGGCTCTTTCCCGCGCCCCTCATCCCAGATTTACGCTCGGGTTTCAAGTCAACTCACGGGTCAATTCACGGGTTGAGCGGTTCTTCGCGCAGGGCACACGTCGAGGCTGCGGCTTCCGGGGAGACGTTGTCCAACAGCCGATGCCCCGCTTCTGGGTGTTCCTTTTCGCGCCGCCGATAGTAGTCCATCAGTTTCTTCACATCGTAGCCGCAGGACCGCGACAGGGCTTCGCGATGGCGGTGGATGTCGGCAATGATTTCGTTTCCATTCATGGCTCAAGCTTCCAATAACTCCGACGGTGAGCAAATCACCGGACAGGCAAAGCCGCAAGCACGACAGGCGGCCTGGATCCGACGTTCCAGTACAGGGTTGTGAATGTGTCTGCAATTCCAGGTGAGCAGAAAGTCCATGCCATGCACGGCGGCCATGGCCACATGCACGGCGTCCGGTGCGGCCACGGCGGGGATGATCTGCTCGTCGAGTAATCGCGCGACCAAGGCATCGGCCGCACTGATCGCCCCCAGCCGGGGCAGGCCCTCAAGCACGGCGAGGCGTTTGGTGGCAAAGGTGGGGTCGCCGTCGGAGGCTTCGTCGAGCACGGCTTCCGAGATGAATAGTTCGTAGTTCTGCCGGTGCGTCTCCCACCATTCCTCGGTCGTTTCCTGGTCTGCCGCCAGTCGCAGGTCACGGCTGCGCCGGGCCACCAGGTAGCTGGGAATGGTGGTTTCGAGGTAGAGACGCGGTTTCATGGAGGAGGCGGGCTACAACGAATTCGACACCTCACCAGAAACCCTCACCCTCAGCTCCTCTCCCATCCGATGGGCGAGGGTAGTTTTCAACTCTCCCCGTTCGAGGCGGAGAGGGGAAAGGGCGCGGAGCTTCCCGGCCGGATGATGTTTCAAACGCGCTCTCATGCTTTGGGGCGCTTGGTCTGGAGGTTCACGACCGGATGGCCGGATCGTGTCTGGCGTTCGCGTGCTTCGGGGAAGAGGCGGTCAACATCATGGCCGTACGAGGCCGAAGGCGTGTCTTTGATGCGCCAGATTTCCCGGAGCACCAAGTCGGTGCTCTGGTTCGGTTTCAGTTCTTTCTTCACCACGCTAATCATACAGTTCTCCCGTCAGTTCGTCCGGCGTGCAAAGCAGGGGCAACGCAAAGCTGGATTCCCCTGCCAAACGCCGCAGCCGCGCCTGAATGGCAGGGTGCTGCCGGTTTCTGGGTTGAGCGCCACGTACCCCCCCTTGAGGGTCGGGGGTCAGAATCGCGGTCGAAGTCATGCGCATAGCATAACCGGGGGAGGCGGGCTGTCAACAGGCGCACATTCGGGCTCCTCCTGGGGTTGGGCTTAGGGTTGCTCATTCAGCAGCTTCAGAACTCCTGATCCCGCGCCGTGGCGGCGGATCTTCGGGCTGCAACTTCCGCCAATGCTCCAGAAATGCCATCGCGCTCTTGCTGCTGGCCGTTTGCGTGGCCCAAGCTTACCTCACGATAGTATTCACTGATCCAGTATGAACCGGCGTTGCCAAGAAACACGCCGCCGCTTTCCCGGACAACTTGGTGCGCTGGGCACTTTGACCCTCCTGGATCGGGGTGCTTGTGCGGCTGAGTCACTGCCCAAGGGTCATCGGTCCATCCCACTACACCGGGTTTGAGAGTACGGATGTCTATGGGGATAAGGCGTCGTGGGTCTTTTCAACCGCGACCTGCATCGACTTTCTTTTGCGCCTTTATCGGCACAAACGCGATCCGCGATTTCTCGACCGGCGTTTACAGGCTGCGCCATGGACTTTCCAGGCCAGCCAGTTTGAGGATGGAGCGGTCGGGATGTGTGGCCGTGATGACAAGTGGCTTGGCTTCACCGGTGATGCGGTGACCCAGGTTGCCCTGCTGCGCCCGCATGTTGCCACCACCGCCAAAGTGTGGCCCAATCTTTTCCGCCAAGCCGAACGCGCGCACGGTTACCTCTCCGGGAAACTGGCCACCGCAAATCTTGAAACGCATGGCGACGGAGTGGGTTCATCGGAAATCCTCGACCGATCCGCTGGTCAATGTGGCCATGCTCTGGGCCAGCGCTTTGCTGGGCTGGCTGAACGGGCGCGATCTGTCTCCCAGCAAGCGGAACTGAGCAAGTGTCGGTCCTGGAATTATGACAATGTTCGTGCTCAGGCATCTTCCACCACTCTTGCCAATTGCCGGCCACGTTGCGCACGGTGTTTGCCAGGCTTCCGGCCCACCCGCGAGACAGCTTGTGTGACTCCACTGGTAATGCCGCAACTGGTTGCGCGATTTAGTTCGACGCCGGGGCCGGTGTCCGGTGCACAACCGGCGCCGCGAAGCGGTAATCCCCCGCGGCAAGGACGAGAATGGTCTTGCCGCCTTTGGCGGCCAGGGTTTGAACTCCGGTGGCGCGGTGGAGTGGTTTCCCGCCTTCAGTGATCGCGGCCTTGTCCTCCGTGGGCAGGATTACCGTGGCCGATATGCCCACGGGAATGCGCACATGCAGATGAAACCGGCCAGGTTCCATGCGCCATTCACTCACGATCCTTCCGCGCACTGAGTCGTAGCTCGCTTTGGTCCACTTCAAGTCACCGACCGTTTGTGGGGCAATGATGACTTTATCAAACCCGATGGCATCCGGGGCGGGCCTGATGCCCGCCAGAGCTTTGAAAAACCATTCGCTCACCGAGCCGAACATGGGATGGTTGTGCGAATACGTATTGTCGCTGAACTCCCAATGCTCCCACAAGGTGGTCGCCCCGTTTTCCAGCATGTGTCCCCAGCCTGGAAAGGTCCGTTGGTTCACGATGGTGTAGGCCACCTCGGCCTGGTTCAAATCGGTGAGTCCGTGCAGCAGGTATTTCGTGCCGAAGATTCCGGTGCTCAGGTGCCCCTCATGGGTTTCCATGATATCCCGGACGAGAACCGCGAGCGCGCGGTCCGACTCTTCCGGGGGAACCAGGCCCAGGTAGAGGGCGAAAGCCTGGCACGCCTGGGTGGCCGCATCATACCGTCCGGTGCCTGGCTGGAGGAATTTCCTGTTAAAGGCCGCTTTGATGGTCTCGGCCAATGCGCGGGCCTCGGTGGCAGGCTCGGTTTTCCCGAGCGCTTGCGCGAGGAGCGCGAGGAGCTTCACGTTGTAGTAGTAGATGGCGGTTCCGGTCAGCGCCCGCGGCTTGGGAGCCAGGCCTTCGTGATCGCTGATGCCGTTGTCCAAGAGGTTATCAACGGCTTTGGATCGCAATAGCGCCACCCAGCGTTTCGCGGGTTCGTATTGCTCCTCCAGCAGGCGGCGGTCCCCGTAATATTGATACAGTTGCCAGGCCAGCAGCGGCTGAGCCAGGCCGTAATCCACAGGGCCGGACCTGCCGCCCAGGTCCACCGCAGGCAAGGTGTCTCCGAGGCTTTGATCACTGATGCCGACATAAGGCGCCGTCTCGGTCAGGCCACCGTTTGAACGCGCGGCATCCACGAGGTCTTGCGCGGCCTTGGCGTAAAACCGAGCCATGTCGAAGTTGAGCATCCCCATCTCGCTGGAGACGGCGATATCGCCGCCATAAGCGAACTTTTCGCGGTGCGGGCAGTCGGATTGCACACTATACAGGTTGGCCAGCAGCGTTTGTCGCACGATCGCCTGAATGCGGTTGAACATTTCGTTGGAACACTGGAACGAGCCGGCCGACTCGACATCGGAGTTCAGTCCCAAACCCTCCAGGCTGTCCAGATTCGGTTTGCCGGGAAAGCCGGTGACCTCGATATAACGAAAGCCGTGGAAGGTGAAGCGCGGAGTGAAGACTTCCAACCCCCGGCCGTTCAGCACATATTCGTCCAGTTGGAAGGCCGTCCGCGGTTTGCCGAGGCCATCGTAACGGTAGTCCGATCCGCCGTCTTTCACCTGGCCGCAAACGGCCGTCATGCCGTTGAGCGTGCCATTTTTGTAAAGGAGTTCTCCCGCGCGAAGCCGCACCCGTGTGCCAGCCCCGCCCTGAACGCGGAGCCGGGCCCAGCCCGAAAAGTTCTGGCCGAAATCGAAGAGGAACACGCCGGGGTTTGGCTCGGTGAGTTTCACCGGTTTAAGCGTGCGGGTGATGCGGATGGGCGGCGCGTCCTGGGCGCGCAAAACGCCGAGGTCCTGCCCCTGCGCAAGCACCGCCCCCGGCCACCGCGAGTCGTCGAAGCCCGCCTTGTCCCAACCGGGCTGCTCACGGCGCGCGTCATACACTTCGCCAAGATAAACGCTGTTGCGCAGAATCGGGCCGTCGCCCGCCCGCCAGGAATCGTCGGTCCCGATGGTCTGCGTGCTGCCGTCCTTGAATTGGATCACGAACTGCGCGAGGGCGCGAGGCTGCCCGGTGGTCAGCGCCTGGCCCGGCTTGAGTTGGCCCCACATGGCCAGTGGCAGCGGGTTGAACCAGCCGTTGCCCAGCATCATGCCGATGGCGTTTCGGCCTTGCTTCAGTTGCGGCGTCACATCGTAAGTCGAGTAAAGCACACGCTTCGAGTAACTCGTCCAACCGGGGTCCAAAACGTGGTCGCCCACGCGTTCGCCGTTGAGGCGCAGTTCGTAATAACCCAGGCCGGTGACGTAAGCGCGGGCGCGGGCAACCGGCTTATCCAGGGTGAACTCCTTGCGCAGCAGCGGGGCGGGATGATCATCGAAGGCCGCCGCCTCCGAGACGGGCCCGGCGGAAGGACTCGTGATCCACCGCGCCTGCCAGTCTGGCGGGCTCAGCAGCGCCATTTCCCACCAGGCGGGCGGGCTGTAGGCCGAGGGCTTGCCGTCGCGATCCCACACCCGCACCTTCCAGTAAACCCGCTGGCCAGGCTGGAGGGTTTTGCCGGCGTAAACCACATGGACTGAACGGTCTGAAACCACCTTGCCGCTGTCCCACAGGTCTCCCTGGTTTCGCGACAATTTGGCGGGGGCGCTCGCGGCGAGGACCTGATAGGCGGTTTGACGCTGGCCGCGCACTTGGGATTCCAGCAGCCAGCTCAGGCGCGGCTCCGGGGTGTCGATGCCGAGCGGGTTGGTGCGGTACTCACATTTCAAGGCGGGCGCTTTGAGGCTCGCGCCGGGGCACGCGCACATCGCCAGCCAAAAACAGACGTTGAACATCAGCGCAAAGGCTCGCCCCCGCCACCATGAAGGCCGGGAGCTTTTGGCAAAACACGAACCACCGGCTCGGCTGCGGCACGCCGCTGCGGTGGCCGGGTGTCGGAATGTATCGAGGCGCATTTGGATCAATACCCTAACGGCCAAATCGGGAGCGGCAAATAAATAACGCGGAGTCGAATCCAAATCCCCGCCGCGGACATTTCCATTGAATCAACCGGGGGAACCTTCCGCGGGGTCCGGACACCGCACATTTTGCACGCTTGTGAATTCCGGTGGACCTCCCGTAACCTGTCCCGGTCACGATATGAACCGCCGCCATTTTCTCCGGGCCGCCTCAGTCGCGGCCCTGGCGCTGCCGCTGCCACGGCTGGTGGCCGCGGACCAGCGTCCACCCCGCCTCCTCCTGCGCTCCTCGTGGCAGGTGGTGAACATTGGCGATATAGCCCATTCGCCGGGCGTGATGGCCCTGCTGGAAAAGCATATTCCTGAAGCCGAGGTGAGGCTCTGGGCCTCAGCGGACCTTTCCCCGGAGGTTATCGCGATGCTGCACCGCCGATTTCCCCGGTTGCGCATTGTTAAAGGCAGCCTGGGGGCCGATGGCAAGGCTTCAAATCCGGAGCTTGCGGAAACCGTCGAGTGGTGCGACTTCCTGCTGCACGGTTCCGGGCCGTCGCTGGTGGCTGCCAAGGATGTGGCGGCGTTTGAACGATGCACGGGCAAGCCGTTCGGAGTCTATGGAATCACTTACGGCGGATATGGCGCCGCCGAGAAACAGTTGATGAGCCGGGCCAGGTTTCTTTTCTTCCGCGATTCGGTTTCGCTGGCGAAGGCCAGGAGCGACGGAGTGACGTGCGCGGTGATGGAGTTCGGGCCGGACGGCGCGTTTGCGGCGGACCTGCGCGACGAGGATGCCGCGCGGACCTTCCTGGCCGCGCAGGGTTTGGAGAAAGGGAAGTTCCTCTGCTGCATTCCCCGGCTGCGCCACACCCCTTATTGGAAGATTCGCAACCAACCCATGGGCGTTGAAGGCGACCGCAAGCACGCGCGCAACGAGGCCATGAAAGAGCACGATCACGCCCCCTTGCGGGAGACGATCAGCGCCGTCGTTCGCGAAGCCGGTTTCAAGGTGCTCGTGTGCCCCGAGGACAAAAGCCAGATGGCGGTCGGGAAGGAGATGCTCGTTGATCCGCTGCCGGACGACGTCAAACGGCGCGTGGTGTGGCGGGAACGATTCTGGCTGCCCGATGAGGCGCTCAGCGTTTACACCCGTTCCGCCGGGTTGTTCGGCAACGAGATGCACTCCCCCATCATGTGCCTCGGGAACGGCGTGCCGGCCATCGTCTGCCGTTTCGCCGAGCAAACCAGCAAGGGCTTTATGTGGAAGGATATTGGCCTGAGCGACTGGTTGTTCGACTTGGACGAGGAAAAAGACCTTCCCCGCATTAAGCCCACGGTGCTCAGTCTCGTGAAAGACCCGGAGGCGGCCCGCCGGAAGGTGGCCGACGCCCGGGAGTTTGTTCGCCAGCGTCAGCGTGAGACCATGGCCTGCGTGGCGAAGGAGTGCCAGCGGGCGGTGTAAGCCGCGCGAAATTCAGCGCTGCCGCCAGCCAGGCCACCAGCCCCGTGCCGTCCCTTTCCCGCCCTACGGCTTCTTGATGCTGGTCCTCGCCTTCAGCCAGTCGAAGTCTGCCAGCGGGGACGCGGAGAATCTGTCGAACCTCGTCCGCCGCACCGGGCGGATGGTGCTGGGGATCTGCCAGCGATGGTGCTCCACATGGCCATCCACAAAGGAGAGGTTGGCCGCGCCATCATGATAGGACCCCGGCAGATTGCCCCAGAGATTCTCCTCCAGCGAGTTCACAAAAAAGCCGTCATTGAGGCTGTCCGCGTTCTCATCCAGGAAAACGAGAATGCCGGAGGGAATTGGGACCTGGGCCTTCTTGAAAAACTGCGTGTAAAGCGGGTTGAACCGATTGGTCAGCTCACCCGGATTGCCCACCATCGCGTTCATTGACATGCTGCGAATGTGCGGACCATTGGGGGCGGGCTCCCGGTCTGCCGGGCATTTGTAAATCTGCGCGGAGCGGTTCGCGTAGGGTCCCAGCTTGGAATCGGTCAGATAGACCAGGTTGGTATTATCATCACTGGCTTCCCAGTCCTGAACATTGTTGGCCCAGGTCTGGCGGCGGGCCAGGCTTTCCGGCACACCGTGATTGTTGACGAGCAAATCGCTATTGTCGTCGGCATACAACAGCCAGGCCAGCTTGAGTTGCTTCAAATTGTTGACGCAGACCGCCGACTGCGCCTTGGCCTTGGAGTTCCCCAGGACCGGCAACAGCAGAGCTGCCAGTATCGCAATGACGGCCAGTACCACCAGCAACTCGACCAGGGTGAACGCGCACCGGCCGGACGGGGTTCCCGGGTGCCGGCTTGAATTGGTGGCCATGGGGTTGGTTCGCGACGGTGGAGCTTGAGGGCGCTTACCGAGGAACCGGCACAAGCAGCCAGTTTTCTGGGGCTGGGGACCTGCCCTCATGAGACTTTAAACAGTTGATCGGAACACTTCGAATTGCCACGCAGCAGAGACTGCCCGTTTGCCGGCCGAAAACAATCAACAAAGAGGAAAAACCTGGGCGCCGGAATCAGCGGCCGCCTCAGTGCCGGATGCCCGGGGCGTTACCGGGCAGGACTCGCCCGCCGGTTTGCGGCGCCCGATTGACGGTCCAACCTCCCATCGGTCAAAGGCGCGGGCGGCGAACCGGTCAATTTTTCTTTGCGGAAACGGTATCCCAAGCCTGGACAAGGATGGCTGGAACCGTCCGGAGCATGATGGCGATGTCCATCGCCGGGGACTTCGTCTCGACGTAGGTGATATCCCATTGGATCATCTCCTCGAACGTGGTCCGGTTCTTCCCATTTACCTGCCACAGCCCGGTCAGGCCCGGCAACGTGCCGAAGCGCCGCCGATGCCTCGGCTGGTACTGTTCACACTCGTAGGGCAGGCAGGGGCGCGGGCCCACCAGGCTCATCTCGCCGCGGAGCACGTTGAGGAGTTGGGGAAGCTCATCCAAACCCAGGCAGCGCAGAACGCGGCCGCCAGGGATCAGGCGCTTGTCGGCGGCGTCGAGCTTGGTCATGGGACGGTCAGAAGTCATCAGGTTCTGCAAATGCCCCTGGTGGACCGTCGTTTCAGCATTAACCTTCATCGTGCGGAATTTGAGGCAGCGGAACAATTCGCCTCGGAACCCGACCCGCTCCTGCACGAACAAGACTGGGCCCGGGGAAACCAGCTTGATCGCCAGGGCGATCACAAAGCCCACCGGGATCAATAACGGTGCAGCCAGCAGAATGCAGACGGTATCCAGCAGTTCCTTCCAGGAGGGTACTGACTCAGTCGCCAAACTTGCGCCTTCCCACGATCTTATGTAGCCGTTCATGGGGGAGACTCTAGCACCCGGGGCGGATTCGCTTCAATCGGGGCACAGCTAGAGCTGGCCCCGGGGGTTCCCCGGGGAACCGGATGGCCTGAGCCCCGCCGTGGGTGCTGGTCGAAAGGGTTGGTTGCACCCCGCGAGGATGATGAGGGGGACATCCTCAGGCTATCGGGGTTTCTCCGAAACCCCAATGGGAGAAAGTCTCAGGGCACCTTCTTGGGGGTGCCTACACGCGCAAATCGATCAAGTCACCACGGCCTGCGCACGCGAAAGAATTGGTTGCCCGGGGCGGGCAGAGTCACACTCAGGAAGTTTGGCGTTGCGGCTGGAGAATTGGTGATCCATGACCATTGGGCCGGCTGGCCAAGCCCGCTGTTGCTTTCCAGGAGCGTGTCCGCGATGGTATTGGGCCACGACACCGTTACGGAGCCACCAGCGCGGGTGATTCCCAGCGAAACCGGGTTGCCGATCAGGATCACGCCGCTGTTTGTGGCTGCCGCGGTGGACACGCTGGCGACCACGGTCCAGGTGTAGCTGCCGGGCCTGGCGTAGGCATGCGCGGGATATTGGTTCGTACTATGCCCGGTGCCATCTCCGAAATCCCACATGAACGATACCGGCGCGAGGGTGTTGGTCATCGTCGGCACCACGACAAAGGCGACGGGCCACGCGGCGGGATACGTCGGCGGGACGTGGGCTTGCGCCGTGATCCCAAAGGGCCCCTGCGCCACCACCACCGAGCCGGCGCCGAGTTGGGAGTTCTTCGAGCCATCATACGCGGCGAAGGTGAAGGTGTCCGTGCCGACAAAGCCTGGATCTGGAAAGTAAGTGGCCACGCCATTGGTCAGGCCGATGGCGCCGTTCGCGGGCTGCGAAATGATTCGTATTGTCGATCCGGCTCCGGTCGCGTGCAGTGTCACCGCCACGGCCTTGTCGTTCGTGGTGTTGGTGGCGGCGTTGCTGACCGTGGGCGCGATACTGCCGTTGGCCGATCCACTGTCCGGCCCGTCGTGGCAGGTGTAGCAGCCGATGATGGCGCCGCGGATAAATGTCTGCGTCCCGAATGCGCTGAGCGTGCGAGTGTCCTGCATGCGCGACAACACGGTGCCGCGATAATCGATTCCATGACAGGGCTGGCATTGTGCTCTCCCACCGCTCTCGACCGCGTCCGGATGCGCGGTCACCCAACTGGAGCCGACGGGATGCATGCCATGCGGGCCGCCGTTGATGGTGCTGGGCTCGGTCGCGTGGCACGCGGTGCATTCGACCAGCACGCCGGCGTGGCCTTGCAAGGCAACATTTCGCACATTGTCATTCGCGTGCGTGCTGGGAAACTCCGCGTGCGTCGAGCCGTGACAGGCGGAACACTGCAACCCGCCGTGGCCGCTGGAAAAGCGATATAACGAAAGGCCTGCCGCCGGTGTGTTTGGCTGGGTCGCGAAGGTTTGGTCCACTGCCTGGCGGACCGTGCCATTGGTGTCGGTGAACGCGGAGCTGTAACGGATCTGGCCGTTGTTGTGAGTGGCAGTGCCGGTGTGGCAGCTCTGGCAGTTCGGCTCCATGAACCAGCCGACCCGGGTCAGCGAACCGACGGTGCTCATGTTGCCGTGGCAGCTCTGGCATTGCATTTCCATCGAGCCGTCCGGCGCAATCGCCCCACCCATGGCGCCCCGCAGGCATTTGGTGGTGGAGCCGGGGTGGCAACGGTAACAGGCATTGCGGTTGGCCGAACTATCGAGCGTGGTCTTCAAGATGGGATCCTGGACGCCGGC
The DNA here is from genome assembly GCA_038209025.1 of Verrucomicrobiota bacterium. Taxonomy (GTDB): domain Bacteria; phylum Verrucomicrobiota; class Verrucomicrobiia; order Limisphaerales; family UBA8199; genus JBBQYD01. Next base: position 21,121 of record JBBQYD010000001.1, read on the forward strand.
ATGGAAGAAATGCACCGAAGCGGTCAGCGATGGAATCGTGCTGTAACTCGGCGCTCCGAGCGCCTCCGAAGCATGACAGGCGGCGCACAGCACCGGCTTGCCATCCGCCACCACCCCGCGATAAAGCCCCTGCGGGTTGAAGCCGCGCGCGGCCAGCGCCGCCTGGTAAAGCGCCGGATGCTGCGAAAACTCGAGTTCATCGTGCAGCCGCAGAATGTTCAACCGGAAATCGCGTTCCGGCAGCCCGTCCCATAACCAGCCAGCCGCGGGCCTCGCGGCGGATTGCGTGCCAGAGGCATGGCAGGCGCGACAGTCCATCTCATCGGAAACCGGCAGTACGATGTCGTTGGTGGCGATGGGGGTGCCCCCGCCATTGTGCGCGATGATGCGCATGAGCGGATACGGGTTCTTGCGGTGCGCGTCATCGTAGGGGGAGATGGGAATGCCTTCCGCGCGAAACCAGTTCACCCGGGTAAACACGCCGCCAGCCGGCTGGTTGGTCTGCTCGAATAACATGCTCTGCGGAATATTGGTGACGCCCGGCATGGACCATCCGGCCAGGCCCCCTTCCGGCGCAAGGGTGGCGCCGAAGAGCGCCTTGGCGTAGGTGTAGTAATTGCCCTTGCCCATCGCCGTGGAGTTGAACGAACCGGCCCGATCTGCGACCGCCTGGTAGGTGAGGCTATAGCCCGTGCCGTTGGTCACCAGCTTGCCGCCAACGACCAGGTTTGCTTCAATGGTGTTGTACGGTGGCAGGATGGAAAACACCGAGTAGTCGCTGTCCATGCAATGCATGCCAAGGTTGTTCCAGCCGAGAACTTGCGCGCTGGCGGCGTGCAGTAAGGCGGGTTGCCAGAGCAAGCCGCAAAGCAGCAGGCCCGTGCCGAGCTTGAACGAGAGGCGATTCTTCATAGGGTTATTGGGCGAGATGAGATTTCCTGGGTGCACCACGATATTCCGCATTCGAACCGATTGGCCATCTTCGGCGATATCCGATTGGCATTGGGAAACATGCATGGATTTCCTATTCTGGCAACACAGAATAGCACGAAGAAAAGTCCGCGGTTTATGGGGTGTTAACCCCGTGGGCTTCTCGAACAACTGAAGGTGGCAGCGCCTGACGGGATTGATGTCTATTTTGACAATGTGGGCGGCGAAACCCTGGAAGCGGCGCTCTCCACGCTGCGGGTCCATGGCCGCATCATCGCCTGTGGCGGCATCTCCGGTTATAACGATGAAAAACCCAGGCCCGGCCCTTCGAATCTTTTCAATGTGATCACCAAACGACTGACGATGAAAGGACTGATCGTTCGCGATTGGCTGGATCGTCAGGGCGAGTTTGAAAAGGAAGTGGGCGCCTATTTCCGTGCCGGCACGCTGAAGAGCAAGGAAACCGTGGTGGAGGGGATTGACCAGGCTGTGAACGCTTTTCTCGGTCTGTTTCAGGGAAAGAACCTGGGGAAGATGGTGGTGAAACTGGGCTGACTTCGTTCATTCTCGCCCCGGCTCTGAGGGGGGGCCTCCATGTAACGAGCGCGTGCCCAAGCCGCCACCTGGAAAAACCCGCATCGGCCTGAAAGTTCGCTCTAGCGGTCCCGTCGAGGACACCGGTTGCATTCCAAGTGGCCAAGTCTGCGCCACCAGCGGAACTCCGATGCAACTCACCAACAACCACCCGGCAGGTTCACCCGTTAACCGTTCTTGGAGTTGAATGCCACGCCGTGGAATCTAACCATGTGAAAGTGAAGCCGACTGGGATCAACCGGGTGGCCGCACAACTCGCACGGCAATGCGCCGACCGACACTGGGATCGGTTGCTCCACCAGTGGTTTGGTTGCTTCCCGGCGGCGACCCCTGGCTCGTTGCCCGGCCTGCCTGCCGTTCGGTGCCCGCCGACCCTGCCTTTTTGGATTGGTAAAAGTTTTCGTTTCACCAATCTACCATTGATCCTTGGCCACCGCATGCAATAAAAGCACCCGGGTTGCTGAAAGGTTCGCCAGCGAGACTTGCTTACGGTTTGCCGGTGGAAAAGAAATAACCAGCGACCCATTTCCTGGGGTTGGCCAGCCTATGGCTGCAATGCATTACAGCGCACCCGCAAGAAACCTTGCCGTTCTCAAGTTATGTTGAGGGAATGAGCTTTGCGCTTGCCTGCGAGTTTTTTGATTGCGTAGTGGATGCCGTTAATGCAATGACGATACCAGCCGGGATGGTTGGGAACCTTCCAAGCGGTTGCCGCAGGCGGCGGCGGGCGGATTGTATGTCCTCGTATTGCTGCAGGATCTGATGGGCGGCATTCCATTGACCAGACAGGGGAGTTTCCTGCCGTGAATGTTACGCCGCCCACTGCCACCCTGCACGCACTCTTGCCGAAGCAACAGGATAAAGAAACCCTGCAAAAAGTTGCATCTGCGTATTGAATTCCTCGACAGGAATCCTATAGTGCGCCTCAGCGTGGATCATCTAAATGAGCAATTGTAGCGACGAGTCTCAGTCCTGGAGCATTCAGCAGGCCCGAATGCTGTATAACATTCATCGGTGGGGGGCAGAATACTTTGACATCAACGAAGCCGGTCACGTGGTGGCCAAACCGCAACGCGAGGCGGGCGCGGCGGTCGAGTTGACTGATGTCATTGAGGAAGCCAAGGCGCGCGGGTTGAAGTTTCCACTCCTGATCCGCTTCCAGGACATCCTTCGTCACCGGGTGGAATCCATCAATCTGGCCTTCCGGAACGCGATCACCGAATTTGGCTACCAAGGCAGGTATCGCGGGGTCTTTCCGGTGAAGGTGAACCAACTGCGGGAAGTGGTGGAGGAAATCCTCGATGCGGGAAAGCCCTTTGACTACGGCCTGGAAGTTGGGAGCAAGCCCGAGCTGTTCGCGGGCTTGGCGCTGCAAAATCAAATGGGCAGCCTTATTGTGTGCAATGGCTACAAGGACGCCCAGTTCATCCGCATGGCCATCCTCGGCATCAAACTTGGCAAACGGGTGATCATGATCGTCGAGAAGCTGGAGGAATTACGCCAGATCATCGCCATTTCCAAGCAACTCGGGGTGGAGCCCATGATCGGAGTTCGAGCCCGCCTGCTGAGCAAAGGCGCCGGCAAATGGGCTGAAAGCGCGGGGGAGAATGCGAAATTTGGCCTGAGCACAGCCGAACTGCTGGAAGCCACGCACCTCCTCAAATCTGAGAACCTGTCGCACTGTTTCAAGCTGCTCCACTTCCACATCGGCTCACAGGTGCCGGATATTCTGATCGTCAAGCGAGCCGTTCAGGAAGCCGCCCGTTTCTACGCCAAACTTTGCAAGATGGGCTTCACCATCGAATACCTGGATGTCGGTGGCGGCCTGGGGGTGGATTACGACGGCAGCCGCTCCGCCTTTGACAGCTCAACCAACTATACCCTGCAGGAATACGCCAACGACATTGTCTATTACATCGGCGATGTGTGCAGCGCGGAGAAGGTGCCGCACCCCACCATCATCAGCGAAAGCGGGCGCGCGGTGGTGGCCCATCACAGCGTGCTGATCGTGGAGGTGTTTGGAGCCATCGCCAAGTTGCGTCCGGCGGGTGCCTTCGATTACGGCGAAAGCGACCACGCCCTGGTCAGGGAACTGATGGACATCAGGAAGAATCTCCCGCGTCTGAACAAACTGGAGGCCTACCATGACGCGCTGGAAAGAAAAGAGGACGCCCAGCACATGTTCACCCTGGGGATGCTGGACCTGCCGGAGAAAGCCAGGATAGAAACCTTGTATTGGGAAATCAGCCAGGAGGTGGTCGAAAGCTTCAAGGGCCAGGCCTACATACCGGAGGAAATCCGCAAGCTCGAAGACAGCCTCGGTGACCAGTACCTCTGTAATTTCTCCGTGTTCCAAAGCTTGCTGGACCACTGGGCGCTCGGCCAGCTCTTCCCGATCATGCCCGTGAGCCGCCTGGATGAACGACCCACCCGCGAGGCCACCCTGGTCGATATCACCTGCGATTCAGACGGCCAGATCAACAAGTTCATCGACTTGCGGGACGTGCGCGACACCCTGCCTCTCCACCAGCTCAACCCCAATAGCAACGGCATGCCGGAGCCCTATTATATCGGTTTTTTCCTCATGGGCGCCTACCAGGACATCATGGGCGATCTGCACAACCTGTTTGGGCGGGTCAACGAGGTTCACGTCTTCCTGGACGCCGATGAGCCGGCCGGATATTACGTTGAGGAGATCATCGAAGGAACCACCATTGTCCAAGCGCTCGATTCGGTGCAATACGATGAAAAGGAGTTGAAACGCCAGATGAAAGCCCAGGTGGATGAAGCGATCAAATCCGACCGGATGAAACCTTCTGAAGCCATGCGCCTCCTGGACGACTACGAGCGAGGCTTGCGCGAGTACACCTACCTCAGCTTCTAGGCCAGCCCGTATGGGAATGGAAACCCCCGCCCCCAACCCGGAATTGATGCGCTCTTTGGGGCGGCTGGTGCGGGGCTTATCGGCCCTGTTTTGGGGCCTGCCCATCACGCTCCTGGTCTGCTTTCATACGCTGCGCATGGAAGGGTTCAAGAGTTTTGGCGTGATTCCCCCCATCGCTTGCACGGGGTTGCTCTTCTATGGGCTGTGGTTGGTCGGGGATTTTCAGAAGCAGGAGCGGGTCTGGCGCAATTCACTCGATCTGGCCCGGATTCTAGCGATGATTAACGTGGGCCTGAGCCCGTTTCTTTACTGGCTTAACCGGGTTCCCACCAGCCCGTGGTTCCTGAGCATGGTTCTCATTTTCATGTTTTCCGCTCTATTCTTCCTCGCCAGCTTGAATGTGGTGCTTCGCCGGCTTTCCGCGATGTTGCCGGACGAATCGCTGCGCGTGGAAACCCGCCAGTTCACCATGCTGAATTTGAACCTGCTCTTTGCCACCATCCTGATCGCCGCCCTGGCCCTCGCGCTCCGGTTTGTCCCTCATCTTCCCCGGGCTTTTGGCGTCGTGGCCGAAATCCTTGAGCGTGGCAGCTTTTGGTTCCTGGTGCTCCTGGTGCTGCTGCCGCTGGCCATGACCATGGCCCTGATTTGGAAGACCAAAGAGGTAATCCTCGAAAATGTCTTCCATTCTCATTCCCCCGAACCCTGACCGGCACCCGCCGGCCCTTACTTCGCCACCCCAAATTTATGCACGGTCTGTGACCTGAACACCTGCCCCGGCAGGAGCAGGGTGCTCGGAAACTCAGGGTGGTGGGGACTGTCCGGAAAGTGCTGGGTTTCCAGGCAGACCCCGGCGTGCTTGGGATAGGAGAAACCGGGGGGACCCGAGATGCTGCCCGAGGGGAAATTGGCGCTATACACCTGCACGCCTGGTTCGGTGGTCCAGACTTCCATGGTCCGTCCGGACTTGGGGTCTCGCAAGCGCGCGCAGAAGCCCAGGTCACCCGCGCGCTTGGGTTCCAGCACGAGGCAATGATCATAGCCGCCATTGAAGTGCTTCTCCTTGATGTCGCCAATCCGTTCTCCGATGGCGCGTGGTTTGCGAAAATCCAACGGCGTCCCGGTCACGGGGCGCAACTGGCCGGTGGGGATCAGCGTATCGTCCACCGCCAGAGACTGACTCGCGTTCACTTCCAGAATTTGGTCCAAAATGGTGCCTGAATAAGCGCCCGCCAGATTCCAGTAGGCGTGATTGCACAGGTTGATCACCGTCGGTTTGTCGGTGGTCGCGGTGTACTCCATTTTTAACTCGTTCTGATCCGTCCAGGTGTATTGCAGGTTGCACTGCAACTTGCCCGGGTAACCCTCCTCACCATCCGCGCTGACGTAAGTCATTTTCAAGGCGGCGAAATCCTTGCCTTGGATCGGCTCCGCCTGCCAGACCCGCTTGTCGAACCCCCGGGGCCCGCCGTGAATGTGGTTGGGGCCGTTATTAGTGGCCAACTGATAGGTCTTGCTGTTGATCGTAAGCTTGCCGCCCGCGATCCGGTTTGCGAACCGGCCCACCACCGCTCCAAATGCGCCGCTGCGCGACTCGTAATCAGCCAGCGTCTCCCGGTTGGCGGTCACGTTGACCACCGCGCCGGTGCGGTCGGGCACCGTAACCTGGTATATGATCGCCCCATAGGTCATGACCTGAACCGTCAGACCCTGGCTGTTCTTAAGGGTGTAAAGCTCGACCGCCTCCCCCCATTTGTTGGTGCCAAAAGGCTGCTTTTCAACGCTCGGACCGGCCGGGGTTTGAAAGGCCGCGCAAATAAATGCCAGCCCCCAGAGGATTTGAGGAATGATTCCGGCGCTCCGGCCGCGAACGGCACCATGGCAAACAGGCGTATTCATGATCCCAGTGAAACGTGAATCCACCCGCCTGCCCAGAAAAAAATCCGGTTTGACGAGGTTCTTTCGCGGGCAGGATGGGAGGCCAGGGCTGCCGCACTGATCTTCCGCTTCAGGGCCGGGTCACCGGCCATTGAATTCGTCCACCACCGCGCGAATGGCCCGGGTGTGCTCCGGTGTGCTGCCGCAACACGACCCGATAATGTTTACGCCCGCTGCCAGCAAGGCTGGCAGTTTGGCCACCATGTCCGCAGGGCTCTGCCTGTAAACAGCTTTGAGGTTCTCCAGCACCGGCAGACCCGCGTTTGGCTGCGCCATGGTAAACAGCCGGGAAGCCGATTTATACTTCGGCACAATTGTGGCCGCGGCTTCCATGTCCATCCCCGTCCCGCAATTCAAAGCCACCACATCGGCTCCCGCTTCTTGAACGAATTGCGCCGCTTGCTCGGGTGAAACCCCCATCATGGTGCGGAAGAAGGTGCCATCCATGGAGCGGTCATAGGCAAATGATGCGATGATGCAGGGGGCCCCCGCCTCTTTGGCGGCTTCAATGCCAAGGCGGATTTCCTCCAGCGCGGTCTGGGTCTCCAGAATGATGGCATCCACGCCGCCGGCGACCAGGGCTTTGGCCTGCTCCAGCAAGGCGGCTCGCACATCCTCTACTGTCAAGTCCCCGTAAGGCTCCAGCATGCCGCCCACCGGACCGATATCGCCCAGGACAAAGCCTGGCTTTTCACCGAAAGCCTCGCGGGCTATCCGGGCGGCGGCCTGGTTAATGGCCGCGAGGTCCCCGGCGTGCTTGTGCCGCTCCAGTATCAAGCGGTTGGCTCCAAAGGTGTTGGTGATCAGGCAATCCGTGCCAGCCTCGACGTAACGCCGCTGGATGGCCAGCACGCGGTCTGGATGAGTTAAATTCCACGTCTCGCCGCTGGCGCCCTGCTCCAGGCCCGCCAGCATGAGTTGGGTGCCCATGGCTCCATCGCATACCAGGCGTTTCTCCCCCAACGTTTCAATGAGTGTCTTTTTCATGGTTGCCAAGTTCCAACTACCCGGACCGGCTGATTCTTGCTGGTGCCGGGAACGGGTCAAATTCTCCCTTCTCCACCACCGGCTGTCAATGTTCGATGGGCGGTTCGGTTCAGTTCCGCCCGGCGCAAACCCGTTCCGCGGCTGGTTCCAAAACTTTTTTTATTCTTCCAAGGTGCCGCTTGCGAAAACGCGAACCGGGCTTAAGTTCACTACAACATCCCAAACCTTGCCTCAAATGATAGGTGCTATGAATGGAACCGTTGAGCCAGCCACAACACGCCAGCTGGATTATCTGCGGGCGCACGGGTTTAATCCCGCGCACCCCTTGAACAAGGCTGAGGCAGTGGAGTTGATCAGGCGGGTATTCGCGCATCCCGGGGCGGTCCCGCTGGAGGAGCACGGCCCGCGTTATTTTCACGACCGGGTTGTAGGTGCCCGGCGGGCGGCGGATCAGGCCTGTGTCTCCGAATTGACAGATTGCCAGCACGCGGTCGAGGCCGCCATCGCCTCGCGGGAAGAGTTCTGGATGGATACTTGCCGGGATATGTCCGAACTGCCCCACGGCTCCGCGCAAGCATGGGAACTCTACCGAACCCATGGCTGCCTCTTCTGCTCACCCAATCGCGCGCAGGTGCAGGCAGTTCTGGCAGCCCTCGATGCCGGAGTGCCGGATTGGGACGCTGAACACCCGGAGCTCTTCTATGAGACGCTGCGATTGAACTTTCCCGAATTACAGCGGCGGGCGTAAATCGAGGTTCCATGGCCTTCCCGGGAGTTCGGCGGGCTGGCCAGGCGAAAACGATCGCTCGGCCCAGCGTACCGGAGGAATGATCCGGCAAAAGCCTGCGCGCCCGAATTTTTTCCCTGACGCCGCCTTCTGGAAGCAGTAATTTCGAACCGCTTATGACCAACCAACTCGCTGCCATCGACCACGCCAAAGAAAAAGCGATAGACCTCAGCATGGAATACGGCCCCAAGGTGATGGTGGCCGCCTTGATCATGGTCGCCGGTGTTATTGCGGCGCGCTGGGTCTCCTTGATGGCGAGTCGCTGGCTGGCCAAGCTGCAACTGGAGCCGCCGGTGCGTCAACTGATGCTGCGCTTGGTTCGAGGCTTGGTTTTGCTGCTTTTCCTGCTAATTGCGCTGACCAATCTGGAAGTCAAACTGCTGCCGTTAATTGCCGGACTGGGGGTTGCGGGAGCGGGTGTGGCGTTTGCCATGCAAGGGGTGCTTGGCAACCTGTTTGCGGGCCTCACGATCATTTTTACCCGGCCCTTCCGGGTGGGTGAGTACGTGGCGATGGTGGGCGTGGAGGGTCGCGTGGAAGCGATAGAGTTGTTCAGCACCTATCTGAGCCATCCGGACCAGTCCCGCATTGTGGTGCCGAATCGCAAGATCGTGGGTGAAATCCTGCATAACTACGGAAAAATCCGCCAGTTGGATGTCATCGTGGGAGTTGCCTACAACACCGATCTCAACGCGGCCATGATGGCGATCAATACCGTGCTCGAAAAAAGCCGGCACGTGCTGAAGGAACCCGCGCACGTGGTGCGCGTCGCGGTCCTGGCAGACTCCTCCATCAATATCGCGATCAAGCCCTGGGTCCCCGTGCTCGATTACAGCGACGCCGCTGGGGAGATAACTCAGCAGGTGGTCGAGGAATTCCGACGCCGGAACATCTCCATTCCCTTCCCACAACGCGAGATTCGCCTCCTGAACGGGGCAGGCGCGGTGGAGGTGTCCGGACGCCCGGCATAACCTTGGCATGCCGCCCCCGGTTTCGAGGCCTTACTGCGCCAGGCGCAGTTCAAGGATTTCCTGGCCGTAGGCAGGCAGGGCCAGCGTCAACTTGCCCGCCTGAAGTGCTTCGCCCGAATAGCGGCCCAAAACCTTGCCTGACAATGCGGCGGTGACTTCGTAAGCCTGTTTGGTTTGCGTCCACGGGACATTGATGGCGCGTTTACCCGCTCCCCCGGCGCCCCGCACCACAACCACCGCCCCGGCGCCCTCCCGATTCAATTTACCCCACCAGTGCCAATCCTCATCGGTCGGCCCAGGCACACCGCTGAACTGAAAGTTCCGGTAAATGGAATACTCCCTTTCCAAACGTTTCAATAAATCAAACCGTCGCCGGTAATGCCGCACCTGGTCCTCCGTCAAGGATGCAAGGTCCCCCGCGTACGCCGCCGGAGCCCCCATAAGCCAACTGCAAATCTGACGGTCCTGGACCTCCGCGGTGAGGCTGCCGCGGAAGTTCACCGTGTGGGCCGCGTAATACTCCAAGGCATAGAGCGGGAGTCCGCGATGGGCAAAAAAACGCTGGCGGGCGTTGTAGCAGCCCGCAATCAGTTGTCGGCGCAACGTTGCCGGATCATACGCCCAACTGTCGCTGACCCGTTGTTTGGGATGGCCAACCCCGGCGTAATCGTTGGGTGGAATATGGTAGGCCGCCGCATGTTTCAGTACCGCCACATCGCAGGGCACCCCGGGGGTGCCCCAATAGATTTCATGAGTAATCTGCGACACCACCCCAGGGGCATGCCGCCGCAGCAGGTCTTGCGATTCCAACAGACCCCGCAATCCACGCAGAAGCGATTCCTTCCGGGTGCGGCTCTCGTGCCCTTCAGCCAGGTCTCCGAATTTGATGTTGGTGTAGTCCTGTTTAAAGTACGCGGCCCCGAAGCGCTCGCTGCGCCGGGCGAGGTCCCGCGCGTAGAACTCTCGCCAGGGACTGGCAAAACTCATGCCGAACCCGCCGTCACGCTTGATCAGCGGAACACTGCGGGCGTTCGGCAAAGCCCGCATATCCGGCGAATCGGCGGTGCGGAAGCAGGAAACCCAGAGGCCCAACTCAAGTCCGAGTGAGCGAATCTCCCGGCCCGTCGCTTCGAACTCGGGAAACCTGGCGGGGTCTGGTTCCGTGCCGATGGTGTCCCGCTGCCAACCAGAATCGAGCAGCAGAAGCACAAAGCCGCAGCGAGCCGCAATCCCGGCTTGCTCGCGGACGACGCGGTCGTTAATGGCCCAGCCAAAGTTTGACCAGGAACACCATTGCGGTGCCAGAATGGGTCCGGCGTCAGCCGCAATGCCGACCTGCCGCCGGAGAAAATCGAGATACACCCCTTCCACCGCGCGATCGCGAGCGGTGGAAACGGCGGAGAGCGTTTTCCAGGTGTCGCCGCTGTAAGCCAGCATGAACACGGGCTCGGAAACGAAGCGTTCCCCGGGGCCGAGCACCCATTCGAAAAGTTCCTCGGAATAACCCATGGCACCCGTGGCGGCGGTGTGCCGCAAAGCGGACGGAACCTCGTTGACCAGGATCAGTCCCCGTCGGCCAGCGGGATCGCCAAACGCAATGACGCACGGCCCGGCGCCCCGCTCGCCGGGAGTCAATGGTTCCCCGTGCTTGAAGTCCGTCCCGAGTTCAAAGTCATCCACCACCAGGTTCGAGAGCTTCAGCCACAGATTGCCCGCATTGGACACTTCAATCCATTTGCGGACCGCGGGAAAACCGTCGTAAATCTCAAAACAAAGCCTGACTTCGAGACCCTTCAGCGGTGAGTTGGGCAATCCCTGGGCCGGAATGGTTAAGAGGCGCCGACCCGGCGCGGGCTGGGAAATCGTCACCTCGCCCGTTCTGAGATCCGGCCCCCAGGCGTTGGCCGCCAGCCGGGTTTGATCCCGCCAGGAGAGGGAGTCACCATGATTGGTCACGGATCGCGCTTCACGCAACCCATCGGTGCCGGAAAAATGGGCGGTGGTTTCAAGCGCGCTCGTGTCTTCGGCGGCCAGGCCTTTGGGCTTTCGGTTCGGGCTGGCGAAAGAAACGTTGAATGTCACGTCAGCCGCGGGCCGCGCCAGGCACTCTTGACCAGCAATCCGGATGCTGGCCGTGCTCGCCAGGCCGCCATCCACCCGAATCTCCCGGGAAAGAACTCCCGCGGTAATTTGGATTTTGCCCGATGTTTGGCTGATGCCCCAGGCAGGGGCAGCCGACCCGCCTGCCGCGGTGAGGCACGAGAGGCTCAGGCCCAGGATGGCCGGCCAACCCGGCGGCCGCCTACCAGAAATCGCCATACAGGTTCACGGGTGAGCTCATCAAGTAATTCGCATAGGCCGGGGGAAAACGAAAGTTTTTCACGCTCGTATCACCCATGAGCAACGGAAACATTTGTTTGCCTTTGTCAGCATGCCAGCTCGTGCGCGAGTCTTTCGGGTCCCGGTTGGCATACCAATTCCAGTCCCCCAGCACGATCTTGGAACTCGGCTTCAGCGCCACCCGGGCACCTCTAATCGACTTCCAGGAAAACACACCGTTGACCAGTTTGCCCCCCACGTGCTCCACCCCGAAGTAATCTTTCCAGGCAATGTTGTAGGAATTGCCCCAGGCATCCCAGCAATTCTTCTGGACGGTGGGCCACCAGAAACTGTCGCCGCGGTCGGCCGGACAATGGAACACCTCCACGTTTCGAACCACCGTGTTCAGCGGGCGATTGGTCACCTCAACATTGCCGCCGTGCAGGGAATTGCCTGGAACCTCGGTGCTGGCGCCACTATTCGTCCCCCGCTGCCCCCCGTAGGCGGCCCAGTCCTGAAAAGCCGGGAAGTCATCGTTGTTTTCATCCGCGTAGATTTGCATCGCGATCCCCATCTGGTGCTGGTTGCTGATGCATTTGGTGAGTGTCGCCTTGGTTTTGGCCCGGCTTAGCGCGGGAAGCAGCATGCCAGCCAGGATGGCAATTATCGCAATAACCACCAGCAACTCGATCAAGGTGAAGGCGCCGCGAGCCCCGCCCGCCGGCCGCTGGCGGCCAGCGCCGGGCAGTTTGGGCGGCCGCCCGCCGCGAAAGGTTCTCCGATTCATCATGTGACCTGTCAAGGGTATATCAGCCGATAAAACCCGCACCCGGATGTGGCAGCGGGCCAAATCACCCGGTTGGTGGTGGCAGACCCGCTCACGGTGATCCAATTGGTGGTCAAGCCGGTGCTGGCCGAGTTGGTTTGAAACTGCAGGGTCCAGCCCAGGTGCCCGGCCGGCCAGGATAGCTCCAGGGATTTATCCACCGGGTTGAGCATCACGGTAATGTTCGTAGGGTAGGTCGCCGCGCCCTGCTTAAGCCGCAAGGTGCCGTCCGTGCTCAGGGTGCTGGTGTCCCAGGCCAGCCCAGGGACCGGCACGGAGGGGACAATCGTGGCAAAGACGCCCGCATAACTGGCTGCCGAGAAGAGCTTGAAGGCATCGCTGGAGACCAGAGCCGGACTGCCGGTGAGGTTCAGTTTCAGGGTGCCTCCGTAGGTAAGCGTGGAGACGCCGTTGATGCTATCCTGGGTGGTGGTGGCGCCGGATTTCCGCAGGGTCATTTCGATGGTTCCGTTGTTGATCATGTTGCCCAGCACATTGACCGCGCCGTTGGGCTTGCACACCTGGCCCGAGCTGAGCGTGAGCGTGCCGTTGGCCCGGGCGGCAGCGTCAAGGGTCGTGCCCGCCGCCAGCACCAGCGGGGTGGAGTTGGGAATGGCGCCGTTGCCGCTGAGCACCAGGGTGCCGGCGTTGACAACAGTGTCGCCACTATGGCTGCTGACGTTCGTAAGCACGAGCGAACCGCCTCCGTTCAATGTCAGGCTTACCTTGCGGGAGCCGGGACCCGCGTCGGCGAACACACACCCGGTGACCCAGGGAGCGTCCGCCAGGGAGGTCGCCACGGTCAGGCGCGAGTCGCTGGCGCCACTGCTATTGGTGATAATGGTCACGGGCGTGGCGCGCAGATTCTGCAATCCACTGACCGTCTGGTCATGCCCGGCCAGGTCCAAAACTCCACCGTCGGTGCGGAGTGTGGCGGCGGTGGCAACCGCGTCCTGGTTGCCGAGCTTCAGAACCCCGGCCAGGATGCGAAGGAACAGAAACGAATTACCGGTGGACCCCAGGGTCCAGGTGCCCCCGTCATCCTTCTGAACGCCCGCGCCCGGCAGGGAAATTGACCCGCGAATCAGGTTGTTCGTACCCGCGCCTCGGAACGAGATGAGATCGGTAAAGGCGGGGCCGCTAATCGGGCCGTTGATTTCGAGGGCCCCATCAATGGACCTCACAATCATCGGACCGGCGCCACTAATCACTATCGCGCTGTTGATGCTGTTGGTGCCGCTTTCATTCAAAATCCCCGCCCGGTTGTTGGCATCCACCGTATTGGCGGTCAAAGTGGCGTTCGCGGCCACTGCCGCTCCGTCGCGCAACGTCAGGCTGGTGCCATCGCCGGCCCCCACACCGTTCAGCGTGATATTGGTTGAAAGGCCCACGGCGGCGGCGCCCACCGTCAGGTTGCCGCGATTCACCGTAACCGATCCGCTGAATGTGTTGCTGCCCAGCAGGCGCAGGCTCAACGTGTTGTCCTTGATCAACTCACCCGGACCCGTGATCGAGTTCGACAGCGTAAGGACGCCCACGCGATCGAAGCGCAGGACGGCTTGGTTGGTCACGGGGCCGGTCCCGAGTGTGCCCCGCGTCGCCGCAACGCCTATCAAGTCACCCGCCCCTATGGTCAGCCGGCCGGATTCAACCAATGTCGGGCCAGTGTAGGTGTTGTCGATGTCCAGCGTCAGAGTGCCGAAGCCTTGCTTGGTGATGCGCGAGGTGCCCACGATCGCTCCATTGGTCGTGCTGGAAAACACGTAATCGTAATCCGAATTCACCAGCACCGAGAGCGGATGAACCGGACGAGGCAGGTTGACATTAGGCGAGAGCCACCCCGCCACGCCAAAAAGCACGTTGTCGCCTTCCGAGTAGGCGAGGTCAGCCGCGCTGTCGTTGTTGCTATCCCAGAACAGGGAGACGCTATCCCAGTCGGCCGGGTTGCCGGTGCCCACCCAGCTCAAATTAAGCGGCGTGCGAACGACCAGCCGGGCCACCGTGCTGGTCTGCGCGTTGACCATATTGGTGACCACCACATCATAGTTGCCATCATTGGTAAGCTGGGCTGAATCGATTGTGAACCAGTTGGAGGTCGCGCCGTCAATCGGCTGCTCATTGAAACGCCATTGATACCCGAAGGGCGCGGTTCCAGAGGCGGAGACTGAAAAGCTTGCCGCCTGGCCGACCGCGACGGTCACCTCCGCGGGCGGCGTATCAATCACCACCGGCAGGTTCTTGATCGCCAGCACGGCCACGTCGCTGGTCCGGGAACCGACTGAGCTGTTGATGACCACATCGTAATTCCCGATGTTTGTCTCCGCGACGAAGGGGATGAGATAATTGCGGTTGGTGGCCTGGTCGATGGGCACTGCATTGAACCGCCATTGGTAGGCCAGGGGATCGGTTCCAAAAGCGGTCACCCGGAAGGGAGCCGACTGGCCCTGCTGCACAGTCTGGTTGGTTGGTTGCTCGTAAATGGTGATTGGAACCTCGATTTTGCTGGTGTTAAACATCATCTCGTTGGCGGCGCGCGCTTTCTTGCTCAGGCGCACTTCGTCGATCAAACCCACAAACGCGCCATTGGGGGTTGAGCGGCCCACGTTGCCGATCGCGAAGTCGGGGGTGCCCACCGCCAGGGGATTGAGGTTGCCCATGGTTCCGGTGCCTATCAGAGCCGCCTCCACCCGGCTGGGCTCCATGAGCGTCCAATAGAACTTCAAGGTCCCGCCCGCGGCCGCGCCATCAAAGGTAACCGCCACATGATACCAGTTGCCCTGGATGATCGCGTCGGGGCCGGTGACGGGAATGGGGACCGCCGCCCCGGAGTTGCCGGTACTGTTGAATAAATGCAGGATCATCACCCCGGACCCCGCCACGCCATTGGTGTGCATCCGCAATTGAAACGGCCGGTTGGCACTGCCATCATTTTCGGCGGTCACGATGTAAAGCGGGGCGTTTCCGCGATTGAAGGTGGCGGGGTTGAAGTCAACGCGCACCAGCGCTTCGACGGTGAACTCGCCCGTGTCAGGGTTTGCATAGGCGAGGTACGTATCGTCGGCGGTGCTGCTGGCGAGCGGGCGGGCGGCCAGATAAGCGGATGTGCCGGCGGCGGTGCTTAGCGCCGAACCAAACCCGGGGTAAGCGGGGTTGCCCAACGTGGCTCCGCCCCCCAGGGCGGCCAGGTTTGTGCCGGCTGTGGCATTCAGCGCCGGAACCGCGCTTTCATTCAAGTGCCACAGTTGCAGCGTATCGGCATCGACCGAGTAAGGCCCCACAATCGCCGCCTGGGTGTTGCCCAAAAAGAACAGCAGCAGGCAGACGCTCAGGCCCAGGCCAAACCGGCCCAAGCAGCAATGGACATTTCTCGTTCCAGGATGTTCTTTCATAGGCGTTGGTTGAATGTGATTTCGAAAACCGCTTTCGCTTCTATCTGATTTTCGAGCAGGTTAACACATCCCCGGCCGACGGTGAATGGACAATCCTGCACGGCGGATGGACAATCCTGCATTTGGATATGGACGGGCGGCCGGATTTCGGCTCCAATCAGCAGGTTCTATGGGCAACATCGTCCATCACGGCACGCGCGCGGGACCCGGGTGGTGCCATTGGCGAACCCCGCCGGCGCTCATCGCTCGATACACCTGCGCGCCGGCTATTTCGGACTTTCTGATCACCCGTTCCGGCTATTTCCCCCGGTGCTGGCGAAATTCCGCCTGGCGGCCCGAACCGCTTCCCCTGCATGAGGCTGTAGTGGCAATGTGCCTTGCCGGCCGTGGCTGGATCAAGAACATGGACTCGCCAGAGCGTCCCCGGGTGCCTGTCACGCCAGGCGAAATCCTGGTGGTGCCCCCGGACACGCCACACTCCTACGGTGCCGATGAACAAGATCCCTGGACCCATCTCTGGTTTCACGCGAGTGGCGCCCGGCTGAACAATTTGCTGCAGGAACTGGGCGTCGCCGGGGGACCCTATAAAGGACGGCTTTCAAACATGGCCATCGTACGGGACAGTCTGCACCGGATTAACGAGCTGAGGCGCTCAGGCTGTGGCCGCGCCGTGCTGCTGGAAAGTGCCGCCCTGGGCGAGTTGGTGCTGGCCCGGTTGCACGCGGAGTCCTGCCTCCTCCCCGCCACCGCGGGGGCGGTGAACCGGATCGAAAGGCCCCCGGCGGAAAAGATTCGCAAGCTCGAACGAATCATCGCCATCCTGCAGGAGAATGTGCGCAAGGATTTCTCACTGGCCGGTGTCGCCGAGTCCTGCCATGTCTCTGAATCGTGGCTCTACCATACTTTCCAGGAGCGTACTGGATTCAGCCCCATGGGTTTCGTGATCCATTTGCGGCTGCAGGAAGCCTGCCGGTTGTTGGCCACGACCAATCAGAAATTGCAGGAGATCGCCGCTTCGGTTGGGTACAGCGACCCCTTTTATTTCTCACGCCTGTTCAAGAAACACCTGGGCCTGCCGCCTTCCCAATATCGCCAGGAATATTGTCATCGCGAGGTTTCGCCAGCGGTCAACGATCCTCACGGTTGAGTCCGGCAGCGAACGCCCGGATCTTAGCCCCCGGCGGCAAGGTAGGATCCCTCACACGCCACACCCATGCAAGCCATCCGAGCGGGAAGGCCAGGAAGAGGAGACCGAAATCTGCGAGCACTGAAACGGGAAATGGTGCCAGCACTCCCAACCTCGCGAACCTCTCAGCCCATTGGCGAATAAGGAACATTCCCGCAACCCCCACAGCGAACTGCATAGCAGAAATGAGCACAACGTCTCTTGTAGTTAATCTTCCCATAGCGTCGTTTCTCACCGGGTAGGCGCAGGCGGTTAACCCGCCCGAACCCCCCTAAGAACCGTGCGTGAAAGTTTCCCTTCACACGGCTCGAGCCTATCTAAGGACGCACCCCAGCGGGGCATCCCGGCAATCACGGGGAACAACGTCAGCATCCTGAGCCCTGTATACCCCTGCGCGGACGAGTTGACCAGTCCTTTTGCCGGGGCAGGGTGCGCCACGCAAAACAGCGGTGCCGCTCAAAATACGCGGTGTAAACGGGAATGGCACGAAGATAAGGAATCGCTCGTTTTGGGCTCTTCTTAGCGTTTGGGTGCATCTTTCATCAAGTGCCGGGGCCGAGTCATAAAGGGATAGGCTTTCGGACGGCGTTTTTGGCAACGAGGTTCGCGTCGGTCCGGACGTAGCGGCAGCAAGTCGGCCGCACGCCTTTGCGGAAGTCGCTGTTGCGGCTGGCGTGGAGGTGGAAGAGGCCATCGGTTTGGTGGAAAAGTTGGAGGGAAGCCAGGGACGCGTAGGAGCAGAAGTTGCGGTCCCCCACGAGGATGTCGCCCGGACAGAAAGTGGGCCACAAGTCCAGGAAGAGGGCATTCGGGTGAAAATGCGCTCCCGGCTGTTGTCGCCGGTGGCGTTCGGTTCGAGCAGCCGCGGGTCAATGCGCTGGGCACAGAGGCTTTCCAAGTGATGGAGCGGGCGGCGGCGCAAAGCCAGGCAGGCGTGTTTGAGCGGCGAGTGGAAGGAGCCCAGGAGCGGAGCGCTGGTAAACAGTAGTGTCTGTATGTATACAGACCCACTGCTTGACAGTCACGCTCAATCTTGCGATTCTTGGGAATGCCACGAGAAACCAAACATCCCTTGGGCCTCCTGCCCGCTGCCTATCAAAGCCTGCTGGCCCGCCTAGCCCGCTCCGGTTGGTTCTGCCAGGGCAGCGTCGTCTGCCGTTCGCTGCGCCGAAAAGTCGCGGGCAAGTGGGTGGAACGAGGACCGTATTACTTGTGGACCTGCAAACGCGAAGGTAAAACGATCTGTCACGCGCTGTCCGAGAGTCAGTACTTGGCGGCTAAGGAAGCCATCAAAGCGAACCGCCAAGTTATGGAAACACTGGCAATATTACAGGGGATGACCCTCAAGACTATCCTCAAAAAAGTGCCCGGAGTCTCAAAACGCAAGTAGTTCTCTTTGAGTAAGTTCTACGCTAACTTCGTGACATTCGCCTTGAGGGCCTCCCCATTGCTAAGGCCAGCCCGCCGGAAGACCGGCAAAACTTGCCCATTCACACCGCGCGTCCCGTTTGCCAGCGTCGGGTCATGGTGGTTGGGTCCAAAAACCAATTCTCCCTCACCCGCGCAGCGTCGAGTGCCTGCGGGCGCGCAATTATTCCATCGGCACGCACCCTCCTTCATTCGTCATGTGCTGGCTGCCTTCCGGCAACAGACCCTGACCGCCATCAAAGCCACCGTCATCGACCGCGTAAAGCGCACCGTCACGGAAACCTGGCCCATGGAAACCTTCCAGGTCAACTTTCCCATGGCGCTCGACGAATCCAACCACCGCCTTTTCACCGACTGCCGCGCCCCGGCGGTTCCCAGCCCTCCACCCTCAAGTCCCGACGTGACGCGCGGAACAATGTTGACGACTGGGGGAGATAGTCACCAAACTTGGCTTGCCCGCCACCTCACCAAATGAGTTGGCGGGTATGACTTATGCGCTCCGTTAAACCAGGATTGGTAGCCGCCGGCGTTGGTATGGCCGTGAACATTGTGCTGGCCATCATCAAGATTGCCACGGGCATCGTGGGCAATTCCTACGCCCTCATCGCCGACGGTATCGAATCCACCGCCGACATCATCAGCTCGCTCGTCGTGTGGACGGGGCTCAAGATCGCCTCCTTGCCTGCCGACGAAGAACATCCTTACGGCCACGGGAAGGCCGAGTCCATCGCGGGGATCGTCGTCGCGTTCGCCCTGCTGGCCGCCGCGGTCTTCATCGCGGTCCAGAGCGTGCGCGAAATCATCACTCCCCACCACGCGCCCGCCTGGTTCACACTCCTCGTGCTCGCCTTGGTCATTGGGACCAAAGAGACGCTCTATCGGTTCGTCTTCAAGGTAGGCGCCGAACTGGCCAGCACCGCCGTCAAGGGCGACGCCTGGCACCACCGGTCCGACGCCATCACCTCGGCGGCCGCCTTCGTCGGCATCTCCATCGCGCTGATTGGCGGCAAGGGCTATGAGAGCGCTGACGATTGGGCCGCCTTGCTCGCCTGTGGCGTCATTCTTTTCAACGGCTATCGTATCTCCCGAGCCGCGCTAAACGAGATCATGGATGCCGCCGCCCCCAGCACGCTGCAAAAGCTAATCCTCGCGATCTCCTCTTCGGTGCCGGGCGTGGTGCGCATCGAAAAATGCCGCACCCGCAAGAGCGGGCTGGGGCTGTTCGTGGAAATCCACGTGGAGGTGAGCGGCGATCTGACTGTGCGGCGCGGCCACGAAATTGCTCACGAGGTTAGCGGCCGCCTCAAGTCGTCATCGCTCTCCATCCAGCATGTCGTGGCTCATGTAGAGCCGGCGCTGGCCGTAACGACAAACTCACCCCCCGAAGCGCAGCCGGATGGCCCGGGCCAGCGCCCGGCCTGACGGCCGCCCCAACCGCGCCCGGTGGGCTTCATTTGGCCTGTGGCTTGCCGGGCAATCGGCCAGCCCGGTATGCGTCCAGGTAGCGATTGAGCAGGGCTTCTTGCTCGGGCTTAAGCTTCGACTTCCTGCCCATCTTGTCCATCCATTTGCTCCATTGCTCGCCGGAGTACTTGGCCGGGTCGTAGAATTGGTGGCATTTGGCGCACTTGGCGACATAGACCTTCCGGGCGACGGTGATTTCCTTCACCGTCAATTCATCGGCCCCGGCGGCGAGGTCAGCCGCCGTGACCGCGATGGTCAAACACAGGAGGAACGCGCGCATGAAATCGCCTAGAAGTTGAACCCGCTCAGCAGCCGGATGTTGATTTTCTCGTGGTCGTTGAGTTCAAGATGGCGGTTGCCGTCCTGGCTCGGGCTGTTGTTCCAGCCGTAGATCTGGGGCATCACCGTGAGCGCCGCCCACCATTTCTCCTGGCGATAACTGAGCACCGGCCCGAGGAATAACGCCGAGCTCTCCCAGGTCTTATATTCGGGCAGGAGGTTTTCATTCCGGAACTCAAGGCCCAAGGCCCAATGCCTCCCCAGGTCGCGCGCGACACCGAAACTGGCACTCAGTTCGGCTTCCACTTTACTGAGATTATCCTCCCACTCCGTCTCATTCCCGATGTTGAAGGCCCATTTCCAATTTCCATGTCGCTGGCCGATGATGATTTTTTCTTCCACCGCCGCCTCTTCGCCGGAGTAACGGCCTTCCAGGTAAAGCGTGAGGCCGATCCGGTGCGCAGCCGGGTTCAGCACGTTGAACCGGTTCTCCAGCGAAACCCCTTTCCAATCAAATGCGGACGCGTTGCCGCCGGTCGTCGCGTCGCGGTAACTCTCCGAAGTTTCATTCAGATAAAGGGCGGCCGTGTACCAGTCGGTCACGCCATATTCGAGTTCCTGGCGCAAGTCCCACCGGTTGTAGTTCTCCTGACCGACGGTTGCGTTGCGTCCAGCCCTCAGCGTGACCCAGTTTTCGAATTCAAACGCACCCGCCGGAAGCGTCTCCGGCTCATAAACGTAGGTGAAGCGCCGTTCATCAGCGCGGCCTGAAGTCACGATCATAACACCGGCCAGCAGGCCCAAACACAAACTTCGACTCAGTTTCATGGGCGCCATCCTAGCGCGCCGCCCCGGCGCGCGCTTCCGGTGCGTTGCGAATTATTGTCGTTGGATTGCGCCCCCCGGATGCGCTCCGCCCACGGCCCTCATTCCCGTGGACCGCGTCAGCCCCAGTGGATAGAGGCCGGGACAGCACCCCATCGTTTCGCAAAAGGCCTGGCTGAAGTGGCTCAGGCTGCTGTAGCCCACCTCCAGCGCGGCCTCCGTCACATTGAACTTGCCCGACTTCAGCAACTCCGCCGCTCGCTCCATGCGGATTTGCCGCAGATACCGCGGAATCGTCATGCCCATTTCCCGGGAAAACGTCCGGCTCAGATAGTATGGACTGCAGCCCACCTCCCGCCCCAATTCCTCCAGCGGCGGCGGTTCCACCAGTCGCTGGCTCAAAATCTCAATTGCCCGTTCCACCCGCCTCCGGGACACCTCCTGCTGACGCGCCCCGGTCCCGGCTTTCCCGTCCGCCGGCGCAAAAAAGAACTCCGCCATCAACTCCAGGGCTTTGCTTTGATACCACAGCCCGGCGGCGGCTCCTCCGACCGGCGGCTCCCGCAGGCGCTCGATGTCTTTGCGCCAGTGCGTCGTCAACCGCACCGGCGGCGCCACTCGCCCCGCATCCCCCTGGCGCCGCAGCGCCAGGCGCACCACCGGGTGCAGCGCCGCCTCATGGCCCGTCAGGTGCCGCTCCAGGAATCCCGGCGAATACTCCACCGTCAGGAACTGGTGCCGCTCTCCGGGCAATCTCCACGCAGACAGCTTGTCGTCCGCGGCAGCGTAGAGGCTCACAGTCATCGACCCGAGCAGCACGGACTCCCTCCCACACGTCAGCCGCGCGTTTCCCGACACGTTCAGACAAAGCTCCACGCTGCCCGGATGAAAACTCCGCGCCCAGTCGCGGGGCTTGTCACATGCAAAATCGTGCCACTCGATGCCTGCCCCCTGCTGGCAATAACACCCGTGCAGGCATTGCCACCCGCCCCCCAGCGCCTCCCAGACGGCGGCCTCCGCGTAGTCGCAGGCCGGACGCTCAAGCGCCGCCCTCCTCGGCGCCGCCCGCCCCGCCGTCAGTTCCCCCAGGCAGGGAATCTTGCCATCCAATTTACTCATGACCCTCATTATACCGCCTGACGGTAATTGACGACAGCCGATTCCGCCCAGCGCGCGAGATGCCTGCCCCCTGGCCACGCGATATACGCCCCAATCAGAACCATCACCGTCGAACTCACATAGGGCATTTTCCGGGCGAACTCCGCAAATCCCTTGAACCGCTTGAACGCCTGGCGCACCACCAGCACCCTGATCGAGACGGATGAAACCGTTTTGCTTCAGCTCAGTAATCCCACGGGAACCACTTGGGTCAGCCCCGGCAATGCGGTGCTGACAATCCAGGACTGCGATCTGCCGCAACTCGTCATTCAGCCTGTCGCGGTGGGTGGTCAATTCCACGTTACGAAAAGCGTTGGCGGCTCAAACCAGTTTTTCCGCCGCCACCGGTAACACCCCTGCCAACCCAAACCCGCGGAGGCCAGCCGGGCGATAACGCCGCTTGCGGCGCATCATCCGTGGCAGCGTCCGCTCTGCGGGCAGGACGGGCGGCTCGGTTTAGTGTGGGGGCTTCAAGGCGCGACTAAGCGGTAAAACACTGCGCCGTTTGCGGGATCAATGGTGAACATCGCATTATCGGACGTGGTGGAGCCGGGAACATCAACCCAGTTTGAACCCAACCCAACCGCGGTGGAATTAGTCTGGGCCTGCAAGAGCCACCCGATGTTCTGGGAGGGCCATGACAGGCTGA
Source organism: Verrucomicrobiota bacterium (assembly GCA_038209025.1). Classification (GTDB taxonomy): domain Bacteria; phylum Verrucomicrobiota; class Verrucomicrobiia; order Limisphaerales; family UBA8199; genus JBBQYD01. The sequence continues at coordinate 43,735 of JBBQYD010000001.1, forward strand.
TTTGATTGCCGTTGACCTGGCTCGCCAGGGCGGGCGCCAAACTAATAATGCGCAGCGTCCCATCCTTGGCGAGGGTGCTGGTATTCCATCCAAGCCAGGGCCCGGGCTCAGGGGGCACAATGCCGGCAAAAGCGCCCAGGTAAGGGCTCGAGAGAGCAGTGGCGGTGGTGGTGGCAGAGAAGAGTTTGAACGCATCACCGGCATGCGGGGAGCGTCCGCTCATCACCATATTCAGCGTCCCCCCAAACGTCACGGTGTTCAGCCCGATCACCCGATCATGAGTTGCGGCACTCAGGTCCGCTTCGAAGTAGCTCGAACTGCCATCGGAAAGGGTCAGGTTGTTGCTGATGGTGAGTGTCCCCATCGAGGTGCCAGGGACCAGGCTTCCCCCAGCTTCCACCATCACCGGCCCCAGAATGGTTCCCGAGCCCCCCAGCGTGGCGCCAGATTTGACCGAGACCGCGGTGACGCCAATCGCGCCGTTTACGAGGAGGGTTCCGCTGTTCAGCAGGGTGTCGCCCACATAGTCGTTGGTGGTCGAGAGCGTGAGAATGCCCGTTCCGTCATTAGTCAGACCACCGGCGCCGGACAGTTTTCCAGAGCCGCTAAAGGTGAAGCTGTTAGTGGTGTTCAGCTCGATGCCAGCGGGCTCTAACGTTCCCACCAACGTGATCGGGGAGGCGGCCGGGCTGGAATTGTCAAAGGTGACGGCGTCGAGATCATAGAACTTCTCAGCGCCTCCGTTCCAACCGGCAGTCGCGTGGAGATCCCAGATACTGCCACCGTTGCCACTCCAGATGAGGCTGGTGGCGGGCCCTCCACTCACGGTGAGATTGATGAAGGGAAGGGTCGAAGCATCGAAAGCGAACGTGAACCGGCTATTGGCAAGCGCGCCGGTGACCTGAATGTTGTTGGTATCACCCACCAGGGTTCCGTAAGTCAATACCGGATAGGTTCCCGGCAGAATGGTCCCACCGATCTCCATGGTGTTGATTCCGCTCAACGTCAGGATGTCGGTGACCACCACTTGATCGTTGATCGCCGGGTTGGCGGGATCATTTAAGTCCATGAGCAGTTTGCCGTTCTCAAACGTGAGACTCCCCTTCACGGTGAGCACGCCAGCGCGCCCCTGGGCCACGGGCGCCAAAGTGCGTCCGGCTTCCACGACGAAATTCGTGATCGGGGATAACAGGGTCAAATTGCTAATTCCCAATATATTATAATTGGTCAAGAGCCCGGCGCCAAAATTGAAGTTCCGCACCATGACGTTGCCTGGAGAGGTATCCCCCGCAGGCATCATATCCAACCGCCCGTTGTTGGTGATCACGAGCGTGCTTACCCCATTGCCCCCGATGCCGTCGGTTTCCAGGACGCTACCGGAAACATTCACGAGGCCCGCGTTAATAATCAAGGTTCCCGTACCCTTACCGGTCGCCGCTCCGGAGTCACGTCCGATGTTGATGTTCTGGGCGACCAAAGTGGCGTTGGTGCGGACCGTAGCGATGCCGGTGGCATTGCCGAGATTGTTGCCCTGTTGGCAGCCGATGTTGAGCGTTTTCACATCGAAAATCCCCGCACCCAACGTCATGACCCCGGAGGCGCTGCCGGTATCGGTCGCATTGTCCCGCCAGCCGTTGATTCCCAGATCCATTTGGTCAATGAGAGCATCCACCTCTCCCGCACCGAGATCCAAATTCCCCCGCGCGACAAAGCTAGCGATGCGGGCTTCACCGTGATCCCCGCAGACGAAACGCGGCACCCGGCTCACGCCGTCCGCCGCCCGCAGCTTTAACGTGGGATGGACCAGGCAGGGACGAAAACTCATTTGTCCAATTAGTTTAAGCCCGCCAATTTTGAAGTAATCCGCGTTGAGAGTGTTTTCCTGTCCCAGGATCACATGGTTGGTCGTGGTCGTGGCGCTTTGGCTTCCCTGGGAATACCCGATCGTGAACGGCTGTGAGACGATGGCGCTCGGGTCGGCCGTGCGCGGTGCGGCGCAAATGATCAAGTTGGTTTTCGCCAACAGGACTGAGGCTTGAGGGCGATCCCCCCCCCCCCCGAAAGTGCCATCCCCCGCCACGACGAATTTGCCCGCCGCGAAAACGAAGTTATCCAGGCCGGACATATCCAGCACGGCGCGATGATTCCCACTGGTAACGCTGGTCTGCTTGACCTGCAACGTGCTCGCGGAACTCGTGCTCGGTGACGCCGGATCACCCAACACCAGCCGGCCGGTGCCAGTGATGGTCGTATAATTTGAAGCGTGCAATCCATCGTCCAACCCGGTGCCCACATAGAAAAAGTTCGCGGTGGGCGCCTTCGCGGTCAACACCGCCCCATCGTTGATATAGGTCGTATGCAGATTCGTAGCCACGCCGTTCGTGAATAGCCCTGAATAGGTCAGCTTGGAAACGGTATAGTCCGCATCCACGGTGTTGTTCACCGCCCCCACGACATTGGTCGCACCCTGAACGTTGAACGTCACCGTGTCCGCCGGAACCGGCGTCTGCGCGGGAGACCAGTTGCCGCTGGCTGACCAGCCGTTGGTCGCGGAGGAAAGCCCCGTCCAGCCCAAAGGCGTGGCCCCGGCCTGGTTCAACTGGGCCAGGAGGCAACCTCCGAAAAGCAGCACGGGGAACAGACGATTCGTTGGCTTCATGGTTTTCATAAATGCAAGGAAGGCATGGGAAGGAACTGTCTGCCGCAGGCAAGACAGATACCGTGGCGTGATGGCCGGTCTGGTTCCATGGGTCAGCCTCACCATGCAGCCGTGGGTGGCCTTCGTCAATAAAATAACATCATGAGCCAGATAAGATTTCTAGCTCTTCGGCCATGCGGCCACCGCGCACCGCCGCCAGGGTCGGCCGGTTGGCTCGGCCTGAAGCACCGTCAACTTCGCCACCTCGCCGTTTCCTCGCAGGCAATCAGCTTCGGATCGGTCTTGCTGAAGCGCGCGACGTTGTCCCGCAGCGTTTGATGGCCGAAGACTTTAGCGCCCTCCGCCCCCCGCCGTTACTCGCCCTGGACGCGATAGAACCTCGTGTCCCCGGGCAGAGTGTTGGTGAATGAGGTGGTGGTGCCGGTGGCGAGGATCGAGGCGCCGAGAGGATCCCAGGAACCGGACGAAAGCGTCTCGCGCGAGCGCACCTGATAGGTGTGTCCCGGGACGCTCTTCCAAGAGAAGACCACACTGCCGCCGATGGGGCTGATATGGACAATGGGGAACTGGGTCAATGGCGCCCGGTAGTCAGGGTTTATCATGAACGCCTTCAGGCCGTTGTTGCAATCGAGGGCGAACAGATAGTTGCCGCCGAAAGCGGTGACGCCCACGCCGCCCACCGTGACGTTCGGGTTCAGCGTAGCGAACACCTCCTGGTCCCGCAGCACCGGGCCGGAGGCCAGGTCCGGGACTTCGTAAAGCTGCACGTTATGAGAGAGTTCGAGGGCGATGCCGGCCAGGAACCGTTGATTGAAGCCGGTCGAGATCCCGCGCAAAGAGGAAGAGACGGCGTTAGTCGAGAACTCGCGCAGCACCGAACCGGTGTTGGAAGCCAGATCGAAGCCAACCAGGTACAAAGGACCGTCCACCACCTTGGCCCAAAAGGTGTTGGGACCCGGGCCGAAGGCCAGGCCGAGCCGCGCAAAGCCGGAGGGCACGCCGCTCACGGCGATCACGCTGGGTGGCACCTCATACTGAAAATCGAGCCCGCTGGTGGTTCTGAGCAGAACCACATTGGTGCCTGACCCGGGCGAAAGGAGGATTTGCGTATCCGCCCCCGCGCCGCGCACCGCGATGGTGTCGCCCCAGCGCTGACCAGGTTGGCCGGTTTGCTCCGGATCACCCAAGAACACGAAGGCGGGCGCGCTGGCGGACCCATCATTGGGCCAGCGGTAAACCAAGAAGGAGGTCGTGCTGGCGTTCACGGTCACACTGGCTCCGTAAACCGCCCCGTCGTCCGCGACCGCGACTTGGTTGAGTCCAAGGCTGACGCCCGGCACGGTAACGGGCAACCCGCTCACATCCATGAACCGTTTTTCCGCGCCGGTCAGGGCGTCCAGAACCACCAGGGCAGGATCGGCGACGGCACGGCTCACGAGCAGCAGATTGGTGGTCAAAGGATTGTAGGCCATGCCCCGCTCGCTGCTGTTGGTGGCGCTCAGGTAGGAGCGGTCGCCGGGCAGCAAGTTCCAGATGTTGGTCGCCTGGGCGGTGTTGAAGGCTGGCACCACGCTCAGCACCGCGTTGGAGCTGACCGCCTGGCCAAACAAGTTGCTGGCTTGCAGGCTGTATCCACCAGCCTGGTTGGTGGTGACGTTGCGCAAGGTGAGGAGGCTGCCAGTGGCTCCGCTGACGTTAGGTCCATCGACCAGCACATTCGTGCCGTTGAACAGCCATCGCAGCGTCAGCGGGTCGTTGCCCGCCGCCAGGGCGTTGAAGCTGACCGTGGCTCCCGCCATCACCGACGCGCCGGCCGGATTCGCCACGATGGTGACCTTCGGCGCGACGTAGTTGGTGTTGAGGGCGAACGCCTTGATCCCGTTGTTCTCGTTCAGCACAAAGAACAGGTGGTCACCACAAGCGACCGAAGCCCCTCCCGACGAGGCGGCATTTTGAGTGGCGAACACCTCCTGATCGCGGTACAGCGGGCCGAGGGCGAGGTCGGAGATATCGTAGAGGCGGACATTGTCGCCCAATGATTCCGCCATGAGCCCGGCCAGGAACTTTTGGTTTTTGTCCACGCCGACGGCGCGGATGGCGGTGGGCACAACCACGTTGGGATAGCTCTGCACCACGTTGCCCACGCCCGTGTTCAGGTCGAACTCCACAAGGTACAAAGCGCCCCCCGAGGTCTTGGCCCAGAACGTGTTGGTGCCGGGGCCGAACACGATGCTGAACCGGGCAAAGCCGGAGGTGACGCCGTTGACCGCGATGACGGCGGGCGGAATTTCATACTGGAAGTTCTGGCCGGAGAGCGACCGCAACAGCACCACATTGGTGCCGGTGGCGGGCGCCAGCAGGATTTGGGTGCCGGCTCCGGAACCGCGCACGGCGAGGTTGTCGCCCCAGCGCAAATTAGGCTGCACAGCAGCGGCCGGATCACCGGCAAACAGCAGGCCGGAGGGGTTGAACGGGCCGTCCGCCTGCCAACCATAGATGCAAAGCGGGGTCGAACTGGCCGCCGTGGTGACACTCACGCCGAAGACCACCCCGTCATCCGCGACCGCGACCGCGTTCAAACCCAGGCTCACATTGGGAACGGAAGGCGGGATGCCCGAGACCTCCATCGTATGTTTTTGCACCCCGGTCAGCGCATCGAGCACGATCAGGGAGGGGTCGGCGGCGGCGCGGCTCACCAGCAGCAAGTTGGTGGTGAGCGGGTTGTAAGCAATGCCGCGCTCCGTCCCGCCCGCGCCCAGGTACGGCCAGTCCCCGGCGTTGAGCGTCCAAATGTTCGTCATCTGCGGGGTGTTGAAGACCTTGGTGACACTCAAAGTGGCGTTGGAGCTGATATCGTAATTCACCGCGTTACTCACAGCCAAGCGGTAATCGCCCGCCATTTCGGTGGTCACAGCGCGCAGCACCAACGTGTTGCTCCTGGCGCCGGCGACGGCGGGACCGTCGGAAAGGAGGTTCGTTTTAAACCAATGCCACTGGTTCGTGATCGGCGAGGTGCCGCTCACCAACGGGCTGAAGATAACGTTCACGCCCTCATAGACGGCCTTGGAGGCGGGCTGGGAGACAATTTTCGCGGGTAGATTGAGAGTGGGCACGCCAAAGAAGATTTCGAGCGAGTTCAAAAAGCCGCGCGTCTCCGCGGCGGTGGCTCCCTCGCTGGCCACGTACAGCGACTCGCCCGCCGCCAGGGTGACCGTCAGCACGCCGAAATTGTTCCCCTCCACGAAGCTGTTCGTGAGCGCCGGCGAAGAGTTGGAGACGGCGGCGGTGGCTCCGTTGGTGGTGAAAGAGTAGGTG
>JBBQYD010000002.1:0-46622 GCA_038209025.1 Verrucomicrobiota bacterium
GCGGGCTTTTATCAACCCGCCGGGCTCGGCGACTTTGTGTGGCATGACATCAATGGCAATGGCATCCAGGACGCCAACGAACCAGGCCTCGCCAATGTGACGGTGAAGCTGCACTCCTGCCTGAACAGCAACTTGGTGGCGACCACCGCCACCGCCGATGGCTTGGGGTCTTCGCCGCTGGGTTATTATGAGTTCACCGGGCTTACCCCCGGGGTGGGCTATTTCGTTGAGTTTTTTGATACCAACGGCTTTGTGCTCACGATGCCGCTCCAAGGCCCGGATACAAGCCTCGACAGCAACGTGGACGGCGCCAATGGTCCGGGCACCACCGCGTGCGTGATCCTGGCCGCCGGGGAGTTCAACAGCTCGATCGATGCCGGCCTCTATCAACCTGCTTCGCTCGGTGATTACGTATGGGAAGACAAGAACGGCGACGGCCAGCAGAATGCCGGTGAGTCTGGCATTCCGAATGTCACAGTGCAGCTTTTCAAATGTGACGCGACGACCGTGTTCGCCACGGCGACGACCGATGCGAATGGTTATTACAGTTTCACCGGTTTGGCTCCCGGCAGTTACTACGTGAAATTCCTCTCACCCACCAGCTACGTGGTTACGCTCCTCAATGTGGGTAACGACGCCTCGGACAGCGATGCCCAGGGTAATGGCACGACGGCGTGTGTCACGCTCGCCAGCGGCGAGAGCAACCTGACGGTGGATGCCGGCCTCTATCAACCTGCTTCGCTCGGTGATTACGTATGGGAAGACAAGAACGGCAACGGCCAGCAGAATGCCGGTGAGTCTGGCATTCCGAATGTGCCGGTGACGCTGTACACCTGTGGCGATGTGCCGGTGGGCACGGGCAGCACTGATCCCAATGGATATTACCTGTTCAAGGATCTGGCTCCGGGCCGCTATTACGTTGTGTTCGGCACGCCTGCGGGTTATGTGGCCACCACGAGCAACAGCGGCAACGACGCCACGGATAGCGACGCAGTGGCAGGCAGTACTGGCTGCTACGAATTGGTGTCGGGCCAGACTGACCTGAGCGTAGATGCCGGGTTCATCCGTGAATTGAAGATTGTTGCGGTGGCGGATACGGATGTGGTTTGCAAGGGGGCAAACAATGGGTCCATCAGCGTAACCGCAGAAGGTGGTGTCCCGCCGATTTCCTACTCCATTAACGGCGGTGCTTCCTACCAGGCTGCGTCCCTTTTCCAGAATCTTGCAGCCGGAAATTATATGGTCATGGTCAAAGACGGCCTCGGGACCACGGCCGCTTATAGCGGAAACCCGGTGGTTATCACCGAACCGGCAACGGCTGTGACGCTGACATTGCAGGGAACGGACGAGACCTGCGCCGGAAAAGATGGCAAGATTCAAGCCACTTTCAGCGGCGGCACGAGTCCCTATAAGATCTCAATCAACGGTGGCACTTTGGAACCTGCCGCGTCGCCGAAGGACTTCATCGGCCTGAGCGCCGGGGCCTATTCGGTCACCGTCATGGATTCCGAGGATTGTTCTATCACCGAGAGCATCACCCTCAAGCGCAATTGCCCGCTAACCCTGGCCTGCGTGTCAACGGGCACGGGCAAAGTGGGCGTTCCCTATGCCTCGACCCTTTCGGCATCGGGAGGCACTCCGCCCTACATTTACGGGCTCGCGCCCGGCTCATCGCTGCCGGATGGCCTAGCCCTAACTCCGGGCACTGGGTTGATTGCAGGCACGCCCACGACTGCCGGGATGTTTAGCTTCACCGTGACAGTGATCGACTCGACGGGCGGAGCCGCGCAAAACACCACTGCGGCATGCGGTATCAGCATCGAAGCGCAGGAGTGCGTGCCCAGCACGCTGGTGATGGAAGGAAACTCTGCCGTCTCTGGCACCGCAGGGAACATCCGTCAGTTCACCACCAATGGGATATCAGTGAAGGTGACCGCGTTCAGCCGCGAGAAAACGACCGGCTCCTGGAACCCGGCGTACCTTGGGGCCTTTGGCGGCGGTTTGGGCGTGACCGACAGCACCGAGAACGGCTCGGGCAACAGCCACACCGTGGACAACCTCGGGCGCGACAACTTCTTAATGTTTGTATTCTCGCAGCCGGTAACCGTTAATCGGGCGTTCCTGGGTTACGTGGTGAACGATAGTGACCTCCTAGTTGCGGGGGGCACCATTGCCAACGCTTATACCGATGGAGTCGTGCCGAGCGACGCTCTGTTCAGCACTCTGCCGCTGGCGGAGGAGAACCTGACTGACAGCGCTGACCCGCGCTGGGCCGTGGTTAACGCGGCGGGTGTCGAAGGCAACGTGTTTCTCATTGGGGCTTCGCCTCTGGACACCACGCCGAACGACGAATTCAAGCTCGAAAAGCTGGAGTTCTGCCAACCGCCGGCCAAGCTGACGGTCGGTTGCGCACCGAATGGCCAGGGGCAGGTTGGGAGCTTCTACTCCTCAACTCTCGGTGTGAGCGGCGGGTATGCGCCTTATACGTTCGCGATTACCGGCGGAACCTTGCCGCCTGGACTGACGCTGAACTCGACCACCGGCGAGATTTCCGGGACCCCGACTGCTGCGGGTGTTTACAACTTCACGGCCGCCGTAATCGATGTGACCGGCAATGCCGCACAGGCGGCGTCCGTTACTTGCGACATTACTATCGTCCCGGAGGAGTGTGTGCCGAGCCAGTTCCTGATGGAAGGCAGCTCCTCGGGCAGCGGGACGGCGGGCAATACCCGAACCTTCACGGTCAACGGGATTACCGTCAAAGCCACAGCCTTCAGCCGCGTAAAATCTACGGGCGCATGGAATACGGCGTTTCTGGGTGCGTTTGGCGGCGGTCTGGGAGTGACTGACGGGAGCGAAGACGGCGCGGGCAATAGTCATACTGTCGATAACATGGGACGCGACAATTATGTGGCTTTCGTGTTCTCGCAGCCGGTGGTCGTGAATCGCGCCTATTTGGGCTATGTGGTGAACGACAGCGATCTAACTGTGTGGGCGGGTAACGTTTCAGGCGCGTATTCCTCGGGCCTTACCCTGAGCGATTCGCTGCTGGCCTCGCTGGCGTTGAAGGAGAATAATGATACTGTCAGCGCGGATCCGCGCTGGGCGGACATCAATGGTGGCGAAGTGCAAGGCAACGTCTTTGTGGTGGCCGCGTCGCTGGCTGACACCACGCCCGATGACGAGTTCAAGATCGAGAAGCTGGAAGTCTGCGCCCCGGGCGTGAGCCTGTCGATCAGTTGCCCGCCTCAGGGGTCTGGCCAGGTTAACGTGTCGTACTCTTCAGCCTTTGTGGTGAGCGGCGGCACGGCTGCTTACAACTTCGCCCTCACTGGCGGAGCGCTTCCCGGTGGCCTGACGCTCAACACTGCCACGGGAGTTATCAGCGGCAAGCCGACCGCCGCGGGAACGTTCAACTACACCGTGAAAGTGACCGACGCCAAGGGGCGAACGGCCAGCGTTAGCTGCTCGATCATAGTGGAATCCCCGTGCCTCGGATCAATCGCGGGCCTGGTCATGCGCGACTGCGGAAACGATGGCTCAATTAGCGGCGACGCCAGCCTGGCTGGAGTCGTTGTGACCTTGAAGCAGGGGAGCACCGTGGTGAAGACAACCACCCCGGATGCCAGCGGAGCCTTCAGCTTCACTGGTCTGGGCGCGGCTTCCTACGTGGTGGTGGTAACACCGCCTGTTTCCACAAAACAAACCTTGGATCCGGACGGCTGCCTGGATAACCAATACACGGTTGCCCTGGCGAAATGCCAGTCGGTGGCGAACCTGGCGTTTGGCTACACAGGCCTGAGTCCGGCTGTGAAGCTGGCAATATACGGGCCATCCACCGCCAAGCGTGGAGAGACGATCACCTTCATGTTCGCCGTTACTAATACAGGGAATACCTGCCTGTATGGCGGATTGAAGGTTATATCTCCGCTGCTCGGCGGGCAGATATTCCATCGCACGCCGGTAAGTCCGGGCGAGTATTTCACGTTCACTGTTAACTACCCGGTGACGTCCTCGACGCCAACCACGCTGGTGCTCACAGCTTCGGCGGTGGGCGATCCGCCGATCGGCCCGGATGTGACCCACGCCGCCTCCTTGTCGGTGAGCATTGTTACCCCACCGGCGGCACCGGCCAACGTGTGCGGCACACCCGGCAACAAGACCGCCAAGCTAACCTGGACCGCGGCATCCGGCTGCAGTTACACGGTGAAACGATCAGAGGTGGAGAGCGGGCCGTACACAACCGTGGCTTCCGGCCTGACCACTGCCTCGTGGCTGAACAGCGGACTGAACAACGGCAAGGGTTACTACTATGTCGTCTGCGCAGTTAAGAACGGTGCCGAAAGCGCACCCTCAACCGAATGCCTGGTAGTGCCAACGGGAGTATCCTCACCGTGGCAAACCAAGGACATCGGCGCGCCCAGCGTAACGGGCGGTGCCGGCAATTCCGGAACTTCGTTTGTCGTGAGCGGGGCGGGCGTCGATATTTGGGATTCTGCGGATCAACTGCGGTATGTGTATCAGAGCGCCAGCGGCGATTGCAGCATCGTTGCAAGAGTCACTGGATTGACAGCTACGGACCCCTGGGCCAAGGTGGGTGTGATGATCCGGGAAACTTTGGCTGGCGGGTCGAAGCATGTGTCCTGCTTCCTTACGCCGGAGAACGGGGTGGCGGCTCAGTCCCGGACGACTACGGGCGGAAGCAGCCTCAACTCGAACGTTACCGGGGTGGACGTCAATTGCTGGGTGAAGGTCACCCGGTCCGGGTCCACCTTCAAGGTGTTCTATTCAAAGAATGGCACGACGTGGAACCTCATGAGTTCCGGCAGCGTGTCGATGGCAACCAACGTCTATATTGGCTTGGCAGTAACCAGCCACAACAGTGGCAACCTCTGCACTGCCACAATCGACAACGTGACGGCTGTGCCATAAATCAACAGCAGACTGTGCGCGTGACCTCCGCTGCATCGTGGCGGGGGTCACGCTTTTTATATGCCCGGATCTTTGCCTAGGAATGTGCTTATGCTGGGAGCGGCATGCGCGCTTGGTTTGGCGGCATTCACCCTGTCATTCGGATGCCGACGAGACGGTGAGGCAAACGGGGATGCACCTGGGGAGCGCGCAACCGCTTCCGCGCCGAGCCAGACGCCAGCGAAGACTATTCGCGGGGGCTTGTCCTCCCCGGCGAAGACCAGCGAGCTCGAGCAGATTCTCAAAGGGCCTCCCAGTGATGCGGATTCCGAGAACCGTTCCGAGGCCCTGGTGAGTTGGGTCAAGGGGTTTTCAGAAGATGCCCGCAAAGAAGCCCTTCGGCTGCTTCTGAGCACAAACAACATCGCTGGGGGAACCGAACTGCGAAATGCTCTCCTTGCGAATTGGGCAGCGGCGGATCCTGCCGGCGCCGGAGCCTGGCTCAAGAGCCTGCCTGGGAGCCTCGGCAGGCGAGAGGCCTTCCGGGTTTTAGCCACTTCGTGGGCGGATCAAGATCTGGACGCTGCTTTGGCGTGGGCGCAAGAGCTGGGGAGCAGCGCGGATAGGGAGCCGGCGCTTGCTGCGATTGCTTACGCAGCCATTAGCGAAGACCCGGTGAAATCCCTGGAAATTGGGGTAGAGCTGGAGCCCACGGCCACACGTGAGGAACTGCTGACCCAGGCAGCCGCCGAATGGGCCGTCCAGGATCCGTCCGCGGCTGCGGATTGGGCAAAGAGGGTGGACTCCGCTCATGGACGCGCCGTCCTGATTGCTGCCGTCGCTGCCGCCTGGAGTGAGTCGGACCCTGAAAGCGCGGGCAGACTGGCCAGCCAGGAACTCCCGTCCGGCCGGGCGCAGGAGGATGCGGTGATTGGCATTCTCCAACGCTGGGCACAATCCGCGCCTGAAGCAGCTTTGGCGTGGGTCGGGCAATTCGCCGATGGAGATTTAAAAGACACTGCCTTGCAAGCGACTATCCAAATCTGGGCCTCTCAGGATCCCGTGGTTGCCGGGGAGTGGTTGAATGGAGCAGGCACTGCCCTCGCCAAGCGTGACTTGGCGCTCAGCGCTTATGCGGAGCAGATCGCCACGAAGGACCCGCAGGCTGCCGCCGCTTGGGTGGAGAAAATCGAAGATCAACAGCTCCGGGAAGCTCGCCAGGAAGCTCTGGCGAGCGTTTGGCTGGGAATGGATGAGGAATCAGCGCGCAAGTGGGTGCGCAGTTCCTCGCTTTCCCCCCAGACAAAAGATCGGATCCTGGCTCCCAAAGAAACAGATCGTGCTCCGAAAGGCAGCAACTAATCAAGGACAACGCAATCCGCCACTTAGCCCCAGGCAGCTACAGCGGGGCGTTTCCCCTGGGGTTTCTTCGTGTGCCCAGGCAGGGCGCACTGGTTGGTTGAAGCTTGAAATTGAGGTCAGGGACTTGGGGCGAGACGAAAGAAACGCGAGTCGGCACTCTCTGGAATCGCCAGCCAGCTCGTGGCGTTGATCGGCAGAGGAGACGGCGCGTCCTGCCATATTGGAATCGCAAGTTTCTGGGGTTCTCCATGACGGCGCATCGGGAATGCCGGGTGCGAGTGGCTTCGCAAGCCCGTGAACCGCTTCAAGGAAGCCATGCGGGAAAAGTTCCGAGAGGGACGGGGCCGCAACCTGCGGGCGTTTCTGGCAAGCCTCAAACCCAAGCTTCGAGGCTGGGCCAGTTACTTCAGCGTGGCGGAAACGAGAAAGGTATTTGGAGACCTCGACCAATGGCTGCGGCGCAAGCTGCGGTGCATGGAATGGGCCCCGCTTTGGACCTCCACCTGCGGAAGCGGGGTTGTAGCACAGCGGGACATACCAGCACCTAAAACGGGAAAACATTGCCTTTGTTTAAGCGGTCAGATCGGGCTGTCTCCCTGGAGCAGGCGAGCGGCTGCTTCGGTTCTTCCATCTCTTGCTGCATTTCGACCTGAAACATGCGTCCCTCAGATGTTTGGCATGTGACTGGCTATGTTTGAGTTGTTTCGACAAACAGGGCCAGGCTGAGGTGTTCGGTCGGCGGTCCGCAGGCAAAACATTTATGAGGACTCGGAGTTGGCTCCGCGCCGCTGAAATAGGCGTGTTTGGGCGACGGGTGACAACTGCGGTTGTCGCCGCTCTGTCACTTTGCACGATGACTGCTGAAACCGCAGCCTCCTCCACCCGGGGCTTGGCAGATCTCAGGCCGAACTGACTTGTCGGTTCTAAAAGGGACATGTGTAGAAGGGTCAAGGCCAGTCGGGACGGAGGTTGCAGCCTCCTGGCGATGGCATGCCTTTTTATGATCACCTTGTTCCTCGGTGTCACGGGAGCACGGGCCACCACGGAACCCGAAGTCAAAGCGGCGTTCCCCTTCAATTTCATAAAGTCCATTGATTGGCCGCCCGTGGCCTTTACGAACGAGACGGCTCCCATTGTGGTGAGGGTCCTGGGGGAAACTCCGCTCCAGGAATTGTTGCCGCAAATGGTTCAGGACGTGAAGGTGAAGGGGCGCGCGGTGTGCATTCAATCGCTCAACGCCGGGCAATCTGTCGCGCACTGCCATTTGGTTTTTGTAGCCCGTTCGGAAGCCGCGCCCGCCCAGGAGTTGCTGCGTGCCACCAAAGGGAAACCAGTTTTGACAGTGGGAGAGTCCCCCGGAATTCACCTCCAAAGGAAGAATGATCAGTTTCGTGATGGTGGAAAGAACGGTTCGTTTTGAGGTTAACACCACGGCTATGGCGACCGCAGGATTGCGGGCCGACTCCCGCCTGTTGGCGGTGGCCCGCCGTTCCAAAAGAAATCAGTCCAAATGAGAAACATCAATCAGTCACTTAGCCTGGCGAACCACCGGATTTTGGTCGTGGATGACAACCCGTCCATCCAGGAAGATTTCAGGAAGATCCTGTGTCCCGGAGCGAGCGGCACCATCGAGGCGCTGCGCGGGGTGGAAGCTGAGTTGTTCGGGGCCTTGCCGTCGGAGGCGCCGATCGCGTCCTTTGAAATGGATTCGGCGCTGCAGGGCCAGGAAGCACTGACGAAAGTTAAAGCGGCGCAGGCGGAAGGCCGGCCGTATGCGATGGCCTTTGTGGATATTCGCATGCCACCAGGGTGGGATGGGATTGAGACGATTGCCCAGATTTGGAAGGCACACCCGGAAATCCAGGTGGTTCTCTGCACGGCGTACTCTGATTATTCCTGGGAGGACATCGTCCGCAAGCTCGGCGAAAGCGACAACCTGGTGATCCTGAAGAAGCCTTTCGACAATGTGGAGGTCCTGCAACTGGCGCACGCGCTGACCAAAAAGTGGCTGGTCACCCGGCAGGCTGGCAATCGCATGGCTGAGCTGGATGGAATGGTGGAACTCCGCACCCGGGAGCTGCTCGAAGCCAATCGGCATCTTGAAAGTGAGATTGAGCGCCGCCGCCAGGTGGAAGGCTCCCTGCGCGACTCCGAGGAACGCTTTCGCAAGGCGTTCGAGACCGTGCCGGTGGCCCTGGCGATCCTGAGGTCGGAGGATCGCCGGTTTCTGGAGGTCAACCGGAGCTTCATCGAGTTGAGCGGTCGTTCGAAACAGAATATCCTGGGCCGCACCCCCGAAGAGCTCGGCATGCCGCGGGAGATGTCGTCGGAAATCATAAAATCAGCGCTGGCGGGGAACCTGGTCCGGGAGGTGGCGATGGAATTGAAGCGTGAGGACGGCAATGCGCGTCAAATCGTGGTTTCCATTGAACCTGTGATTTTGGGGGATCAGCCCTGTTTGCTTTCGGCACTGATGGATATGACCGAGCACAAGCACCTGGAAGGCCAGTTGCGGCATGCGCAGAAAATGGAAGCGGTGGGCCAGCTCGCCGCCGGAGTGGCGCATGATTTCAATAACTTGCTGACCGTTATTCACGGCTACGCCAGCCTGCAACTGGCTGATGCCAGCCTGACTCAGGAGGTCACCAAAGCCTTTCAGGAGGTGAAAGCCGCCTCGGAACGAGCTTCGGCGCTGACTCGCCAGTTGCTCGCGTTCAGCCGCAAGCAGGTGGTGGAGATGAAGCCGCTGAATGTCTCAAAGACGGTTGCGAACCTGCGTGGAATGTTGAGCCGCATGCTCGGCGAGACCATCCAACTGGAGTGCCACTCCGCGGAATGGGTGCCAGCCATCAAAGCCGATGAATCCGATATCGAGCAAGTGCTGGCCAACCTGGTGGTCAACGCCCGGGACTCCATGCCCCAGGGCGGGCAGGTGCGGATCATGGCAGGCTCGACCCGTTTAAAAACCCAGGATCTCGCTTACAATCGCCATCGGCGCACCGGGGAGTTTGTGGTGCTGACGGTTGCCGATGAGGGTTGCGGCATGGATCAAGCAACGCAGGCCCGGATTTTCGAGCCGTTTTTCACGACCAAAGGAGTCGGCCAGGGCACTGGTCTGGGCTTGTCCACCGTCTATGGCATTGCGGATCGGCACGAGGGCTGGGTCGAAGTTGAGAGCCAGCTCGGGCAGGGCACCACGTTCAAGGTTTTTTTGCCGGCGATGGCCGAACCACCGGCGTCTGAGCCCAGCCCGATTGCTGACCCGCAGACCGCCCCCGTGGAACCAGCCTGTTCGAACGAGGCAACCATTTTTGTGGTTGAGGATGAACCCGAGGTTCGCAAGCTGGTAGCCAAGGTGCTAAGCCGGGCCGGCTTCAAAGTCGTCGAGGCGGCTTCCGGTCCGGAAGCCCTGGTGGTTTCGCGGACACTGGCAGCCAACGCACAATTGCTGCTGACGGATATGGTAATGCCAGGCGGCATGAGCGGCGGGGTTCTGGCCAGTCAACTGCTGGCGATCAACCCCCAATTGAAGGTGGTTTACACTTCCGGCTATAGTCCGGAAACCTTGGCGAGGAGTGAATCGCTGGAGGAGGGCCTCAACTTTATCCCAAAACCATTTACCCGTGATCAACTGGTGGCAACGGTGACCAAAGCGCTGCAATCGTCCCACCCGCGAACCCAGATGGTCATCGCCGGGACGGCTTAGGACTGGTTTGAAAAACCCGTCATTCCTGGTCCTTGCGCCAAGGCGATCTATTTTTCAAACACGCTTCCAGAGCGCCGGGTGTCCAGGGGCTTGAACCGCCACGCTGCTTGACCAGGGGTGTCCTTTGCATTAGGAGTGAACTGGCTCGGAACAATCAATGAATAGCGCACCCTGGTCTGCCAAGCTGCCTCGCATGAGTCCCGCGCGGGCGTTCGCGACGGTTTTCATGGCGGTTTTTCTGTTCATCTTCATCGCCAGCACGCTGGTTACCTTCATGCTGCCGGAGACGTATAGGGCCAGTGCCCGCGTGCTCGCTCCGGGGGCGGCCCATTTGCGGGCATTCCAATCGGCCGAATTGCTGCGGGAAGTATCGCGGCAGCTCCATCTGCCCGAAACCTTTGCCGCTGGTTATGGCGAAAGCAAACCTTTGGAGGAAGAGCGGGTGCAGGACTTGTTACGGCGGGCTGTTCAAGTACGGCGCCTGGCGGGGACGGACCTGGTGGAAATCCGGGTCTATGGTCGTTCTCCAGCGGAGTGCGCGCAATTGGCCAACGCGATTGCCGAAACCGGCGCGCAGCCGGCCCGGTCCGGCTCGGGTTCGGATTCGCTCAAAATTGTCGATCGAGCCGTGCCCCCGCTCAAACCCGCGCGCCCGAATAAACCGCTGAACCTGGCACTCGGGGCGGTGGTGGGCGTTTTTCTGGGAACCATGGCCGGCGGGGTTGGCGCCAAGCTCGCCGTGGGCTTTGATGGACAAGGCCCGAAAAGTGCCTGAGGCCGTTGGTGGTGGCGGGAAAACGCTTACCTGCCCGGTTTATCCAGCAGCTTCAGTCCACGCATCCATTTTTCGGCCAACAGGGGCCAGCGCGTGATCTCGTCGGCGGTGGGCCGCAAGCCGTAGCCATGCCCCCCCTCGGCATAGACATGCAACTCGGCCGGCACTTTGGCCTGTTGCAACGCCAGGTAATAATTCACCGTGCCGGACACGGGAATTGCATCGTTGCCGGCATGTACCATAAAAGTTGGGGGCGACTTGGGCGAGACCTCGACCTCGGCATTGAGCACTGGAAAGTCCGTCTTCACGAGGTAGGCGGGATAAATCAACAGCGCAAAGTCCGGACGGCAACTCAGCTTGTCCGCCTCATCGACCATTTTATAGGTGCGATTGGCCCACTGTGCGCAGGCGGTGGCGCTGAGGTGCCCGCCGGCGGAAAACCCCATGATGCCGATGCGCGTGGGGTTGAGGCTTAGTTCCGATGCCCGGGCGCGAAGCAGGCCCAGAGCCCGTTGCGCGTCCTGCAAAGGAGCTTGGTAGCGCTCGCGATCGGCTCGCTTGGGCACGCGGTATTTGAGCACAGCCGCGGTGACGCCGAGGGTATTCAGCCATTGGGCGACTTCCTCCCCTTCGAGGTCAAAAGCCAGAATGTTGTATCCGCCACCCGGGCAAATGACCACCGCGGTGCCGGTGGCTTTCGCGGTGGCCGCGGGGTAAATCGCCAGGGTTGGTTGAGCCACATTGCCAATGCGCACGACCGGTTTGCCGGCGACCTTCCTGCCATCGGGCCCGGTGGTGTCCTTCTCAGGCGGCAATTCGCCGGTGTCACCCGGGGCCTGGCCCGGCCATAAGGCGATGGGGGGCAACGGGGCCGCCAGGAGGGCGGCATTAAAGATGAAGGTGAAGAGCAGCGTTGACAGGCAAGGCGCGAGCCTTGCGGCGGATGGCGTTTTCATGAGGCTCACTGGACCGGGCGGGCGGTTGGTTGGGTTTCGGCATCCATCGTTTCTTCAAACATATTGCCGCGGTCGAAGTTTAACCAGTGTTTTAGGGAAACCGTGCGCACTTCCTGAAAGTAGGCGGGCGTGAGACCGCCGTGCTTCTTCTCCAGAGCTGCCATGTCCGCCCCGATGCGAGTGGCGAACTCGGGTTTGAGGCGGAGGCGGAGCCGGTTCTGGCCGTAGCGGAACACCGCCTCGCACGTGAGCGGGTCCTGGGTCAGCACGGTGATGGTGCCGCGTCCCAGGCTGGCCCCGGTGGCTGCCTGCAGGCCGTCGTTGACACAACTCAGGGGTGGTTTCAGGCCGGCATGGCTTTCGACGCGCAATTCGTCCAGCCCGACATTGAACCTTTCCCGGGCGCGCAAACCCATCTTCGCACCCACGATGGAGTAGGTGCCAAGATGCCGGTGCAGTTCGCTGGTGAGCGCCGCGGCTTTCCATTCCTCCGTGCCGTGGCGGGCGATGATCTGGGCTGCCGCATCGCGGATGTCGGGCAGCAGTTGGTGGGGAGCGCTGGGAAACTCCGCAAAGAGCACCGTGTCACGCGGAGGCAGCATCCGTAGCGCCGCGGGCAGCGCCCGACGCACGGCGGCGGGGTCCACCGCCGTCAATTCCGACCAACCGGGCTGGCCGGGAACCGGAGTGAGCGTTGCGAGTGGCGGATTAAGAAACCGCAGCGCCACGAGGTCGTCCCAAAGCCGGAGGTGTCTGGCCTGGACCAGTTCCGCGCCGCGACCGCTGCTGTGAAGGCGCACAATCAACTCCGCGGCGGGTGATTCCACGGCGGCCAGTTCGTCCAGGAGCGCGTCATCCATGACCGGCGCCGCGACGCCCTCCGGCCAGCGAATTACCTGCACTTGGAGCCCGGAAGCCGCGATTTTCTTCCAGGCGATTTCGTCGCGACTGGCGTTCCAATCGGGGGTAACCGCGCCAGGTGGGGAGCCGAACCACCATACCGTGCTGATGCGTTGCGCGAGATCGGGATTGCCCTCCAGCGCGTCGCCCAGGTTGGTGAGCGGCCCCAGGCAAAGGTAGGTGGTCTTGTCAGGCCCAGCTCGCAGCATCAGCCGGATGAGGCCGGCGGCCGGGTGGAGCCCGCTCGGGGGAATGCGCGGCTCCCCGAGTTCCGCCCAGTCCAGCCCGGTGGCATTGCCGCGAAAAGCGGGTGGCGGGGTGTTCAACGGGCGGCCCACGCCCACCGCGACTCCGTCCTGCTTGAGAAAGCCGAGCATCCGGCAGACATTCGTGGCTCCCACGCCCGGGGGGCAAGCGCCATCGCTCGTGACGATGGCCATCACATTAAAATACGGTGAAGCCAGCAGCAGTGCCAGCGCGCGCGCGTCGTCCGCGGCCATGTCCGCATCCACGATGATGGGCGGCCCCGGGTGCGCGCGCGCAGGGGAGGCGAGCAGGCTGAAAACGAGGAGCCCGGCGGCGAGGGCGGGGCGCACGCGCGGCGGATCAATTCTGGCTGGAATCAGCGTCATACTATTTTGCATTTGCGTAATACACCATCAGGGTTCACACTATTGTTCATGATCGTAACACTGAAATTATTCCTGGGTCAACCGCCGGTTTTTCGCGTGTTTCAGGCGGCCCCCGGCTGGCTCGCCGCCGCCGTGCTGGGCGCGGCGGCGCTGACCATCCCGGCGCGGGCTGAGACGCATTGGAATCTGCAGTCGGTGACCGGCAGCGGCGGCAGCGCCTGGGCGCCCGTTTATCCGCTGGCCATTGCGGGGGTGTTGCTCACCGACCCGGAGGAGATGCTGGATCCAGCGGCCAACTTTCAGCCGGCTTCGGCGGGCGCCATGGGGGGTGAATGGCAGATTGTGGTGCAGGCCGTCTGGCCCGGTGACCGAGGAGGAACCGTTTGCTGGATGGGCCAGAACTATGCCCTGCGGCGGTCGCCTGGGGATGACTCTTTCAGCTACAGCAACGGCGAGTGGCTGGCGGAAATTGAGCGGCTTAACCACGATCCGGCGACGGGCCACGCGTTTAAGAAGGGCGACCTGGTTTCAATCAATGCCGGCGGGTCGCTCTTTTTCGGCGGCAAGCGGAATATCAACGAAATGCACCGGAATGAGCCAGCCTGCGACTTCACGATTTCGCTCGTAGCGTCCAATTACGGCTTGCCCTCGCCGGAGGTTCTGTCCCTTGGTTCGCTGGTGCGAACCAACGACCACGACCCTTCGACTTCCGAGGACATTTTTGATGCCACTCGCGCCCGTGGAGGCGAGCATTGGCAAGGGGTTCGCGTCCGTATCAATGGGCTGACTCTGCTGAGCACGGAGGGCTGGGATCCGGCGAAACCGTGGGGTGAGCGGCGGTGTTCCGTGACGGACGGGGAGGACCGCTTGTTCACGTTGCGCCACCCGCGGTACAGCCTGGGTTCCGCGCCAACGAACGCCTTCGATGCGATCGGCATCCTCAACCAGGAGAGCGGCTCGGGCAGCCAGGGGACCAATGGTTATGAACTGTTCGTGCAGGAGGTGGTGCCGGCGGCCTGCCCCGTGATCAGCATGGCGGTGAGACCGGTAATCACCTGGCCGGGCGCGCTGGAGAATTATGAGCTGCAGTTTACCAACACAGTTGGGGCGCCGGGGCCATGGCAGCCTGCAACCAATGTTCCGGCCCTGGTGAGCGGCCGCTGGACCGTCATCGTGAATCCAGTGGAGGCTCAGAGCCGCTTTTACCGGTTGTGGCGCGCGCGGTGAGGAAGCGGCGGATTGCCCATGAACCCCCGCGCTGATTTTAACGCCGTTTTTTGGCGGTCCTCCCGGGCGGGAGGAGGATCGGCGTTTACGGTGATTGAATTGCTGGTGGTGATTGCCATCATCACCCTGCTTGCGAGCCTGCTGCTGCCGTCGTTCGCCCGCGCGAAGGAAAAGGCGAAGGTCGCGAAGGTTCACGCCGAGTTATATGGTGTGGGACTCGCGCTGCACATGTACGCGGATGACTACGCGGGCCGGGTCCCGCCCGTGCGCGAGAACTGCAACAATGATTTGCGGGAACACTGGTGCCAACTGCCGGTGGAACTGGCGGAGGGCCGCTACCTGCCTCGCAGCGGGGAGAGCGGCCGGGAGGCCAACATGGAGGACCCATTCGATCCGGGTCACACCTACAAATACGCCGCACCCGGACCGTTGCTGCTCAACGGCGAACCGGCGGGAGACTACGCGCTCTGGGTGCCCACCAACTTTCCGGACCTCAAGAGTGAGTTTGGGAGGTTTTACGACAAACCCGCCGAGAGCCCCGTTCGCTGGGCGATCTGGAGTCTGGGGCCGCGCCCGAAAAGCGCCAAATCTCAAAGCAGCCATGCGCCCATGAGTGAATTAACCTGGTACAACCGGGCTGGCGGTGAGGGTGTCATTGCGCGTTACGCGACGCGGGAAGGCATTCAGTTTAAGAGCCCTTGACGCCCAGCGCGTGCCGGCCACGGAGAGGCTCGGGGCGGCGGGGTTATTATTCCGCGCTGACGACCCGCCATTGGCCACGCACCAGCTTGCGCATTTGCGGAGTGGCTGGCGGGAGCCGGTCGTAATCGAGAAAGTTCACATCGAACGCCCATTTGCGGGTCGGGGCGTTGTAGTAGTTTCCCGTGGTCACCCAGAAGTTGGTGGCATACTGGCTGGGGAACAGCACCACCATCGACCCATTGTAGGTGAGCGTTTGGCCAGACCAATCTTCCAGCATGCGGGGAAAGTTTTCCACGCCGCCGCTATATTTTTTGGTGCCGGCGGAGACGGTTGAGGGGACGATTCCGGCCAGCAAAGCGGCATTGACGGTGGTGTGGGTGGCGTCGCGCATCAGCGTGGCGCTGGCCGAGTCCGACCAACTGCCTGAGAGAATGGTGATGGCATCCCCGATGAGCGACGAGGGTTCGGTGGCGCTGGTGTCCGTGCTGCCAGCGGTGATGATGGGGGCATTGAAATGGCCCTTCACATAGAGGGGGAGGGCGGTGGCGACCGTCAGGCCGGAGGGCGGCAGTTCGCGGGCGTTGCTCACGCGCACGGCCGGCAACTTGGCGCCCGGCGGGCGCTGGTCGTAAACATAGACGGAGTTGAGGTCATGTCCCATCGAGAATTGCGCGGAGAAATTCAGGGCTGACCCCGCGTTGTTCATCCAGGTTTTCAGCTTGCCCACGTCGATTTCCGTGGTCTGGGTCCATTTCTTTTCCCGGGCATCGTAGAAACTGGCGGTGGAATTGACGAAGGAATAACTGGCGGTGGGTTGGGTGGGGTTCACATCCTTCCCCACATACGCAAAGCTTTTCCAGGCGCCGGCATAGACCAGCACATTGGAGGTGGTCGTGGCGATCACCAGATCGCACAGATTGTAATAGCGCTGCTGGCCCAGGGGCGAAAGGGGGTTTTCTCCGGCGGGCGGCAGATTCAATATATCGCGCACCGCCTGGGGGGTGTTGTTGGTGCCGATGGGCAAGGTCAGGGAACTGACGTTTTCCATGTTTTCCTTGCGGTAAACCGGTTCCACCTTGCTGCCGCCGGTGGGATCGCTGGGGTGGCGATAATGATAGATGCGCGAGACGGCGGTGACATCATCCAGGAATTCCAGGCCCACCACCGGGGCGGCATAGATGCAGGAGTTGCCATGGACCTTGCCCGTGATGCGCATTTGCGCGCCGGGGTTGATTTCCAGGTCCATGCCGTAAAAAATGGCGAACTGAAACACGGGGATGCTGGCGAGTTGGAGGTCTTGCCGGACGGCGGCGTTCATATTGTAATTGCAGTGAACCGGGCGAGCCTGCGACATGACACTCATCGAGTAAACCAGGCCGTACAGCCCGGCGAATTGCGATTCCAGGTTGGTGGTCACCATGGTGGAGGTGCTCGACACGCGAAGCTTGCCCACGCTGCCTCTGCCGTCCGTGAATTGGTAGTCGGCGGCCCAGTCGTTGGTGGGCACCATGGTGGCGTAAAAGTTGGTTTTCGACGGCGCAAAGTTCTGGTTCAGGAAGTCGCGGTTGATGAAGCTGATGGCGCGCTCGGAACCAGCCTCAGCCGCTGACAGCGCCTGGTTGTAATAGTTGTTGCGGTCGTTGATGACGCTGGTGGTATTTGTCCACTTGTAAACGCCGCTAAACACTCCCAGGCCGACGCCTACAAACACGAGCACCAGCAGGACTACGTAACCGCGATCAGCGGATGAGGAAATTCTTGGTTGCATAAAAAGCGGGCTGGTGATTGCGGGTTTACTCAATGGCGCGGCGGGTCATGCGAGTTTGGAGCCGGTAATAATCGTAATGGCCGCCCACCCCGGCCCGGGCCACGGGGAACTCCCACTGGTAGTGCTCCAGCACCATCCGGACGAGCCGGTTG
The DNA here is from genome assembly GCA_038209025.1 of Verrucomicrobiota bacterium. GTDB lineage: Bacteria > Verrucomicrobiota > Verrucomicrobiia > Limisphaerales > UBA8199 > JBBQYD01. Next base: position 17,092 of record JBBQYD010000002.1, read on the forward strand.
TTTTGATTGTTGGTCAGGGGTTGGCCGTGGAAGTCCTCCGCGCGAAAAACAATGGTGTTGGTCAGATAAAACGCCACGCCCCGGATGGTGGCGCTATCGCTGGCTTTACGCTCCAACTGCCGGGTGAGAGGATTCACGTAATACCGAACAAACAGGTTGGTGCTGGCGGAAGGGTAGATTTGTATGGCGTTGCCTTGCTGCGGCTGGCCGTTAACCACATTGGTGAAGGTGACGGCGTTGCCGTTGCCGACCTGGAGCATTTTGGCCTCGCGGATGTCGTCGCGAATGCTGTTCAGCGCAGTGCGTCCGCTGGCGCTGGCGCTGAGTTTGGTGGCGTTTACGTTGAACATCTTTAACCCGACAACGTGCGCATAAACGGTGCCCAGGATCACCAGCGAGAAAAGCGCGCCGGCCACCAGGACTTCTGTCAGTGTATAAGCGGCGGCCACGCGGGGCGGCCACGCAAGGTGAAGTTTTGTTTTCATTGGTCGGCGGCTCTCAAGGTGACAACGCTGTTGGTGAACGGGCCTTTAAGGATGCCCTTTCGCCAGGGTATGGACCAAACGACAGTCGAGCGGAGTTCGCGCAGCGGCGGGGCGAGCGAAACGTTGACGACCGACACCTGGCACGTGGCATAGCGCGGCGTGCCCGCCACCGGCAAGTCGAGGGGTTCCGCATAGGTGAAGTTCGTGACGCCCAGTTCATCCACCGCCGGCCACGCCAGCGGGTCCCACTTGGCGGCCCGCGCCTGCTCCACTCCCTGGATGGCCAGCGATTGCGCCGCCAGGGAATAGGAACTCCACTCCGCGCGATCCGTGGTCAGCACATAGCCCGTGAGAATCCCCGCAAAGCCAATCGTGCTGAGGCACACGCCGACGCACACTTCCGCGAGGGTAAAACCTCCGGCAGACTCATGACCGCTGCGATGGTTGCTAAACATACTGCATTCGTTGCGTAAGCATTTCGAATGCCGACCCGTAAACGGCGTGTCTCGGACCTATCTCCGCATGACACAGGAGAGGAACTGGGCATCACCAAAGAACGCACATGAATACCGGCTGGATACTGAAAGACAGGTTTACGGATGGGTTTCCAGGCGGTTGCCAATTGCGTTTGCAAGATATTGCGGCACAATTGCTTATATTGGAATGCGGGTGCTTGCCGCAATTTCGCTGAGCGCGCCCCGTGGTTTGTCCCGCCGGCGGTTGGGCAGTTCCGAATTTGGGCAGTGTCCTGTTTTCAGTGTCTTGCGACGAGCCAGACCCGGCCGGCACGCAAGACGCCCGTCGGCCGGCCCGGGCGGGCGGTCCGCACCCATGAGAGCTGCTGGATTAGTCTTGATTTTAGGGGAGCCTGCGGGAGAATCCCACCACTTCCCAGAATGAAGGCTAGACCTATGAAAATGACCCTTCCCATCGTTGTTCTCACCGTTGCGATCCCCCTGCTGACGCATGCTTCATTCCGGCCCACGGACTGGCGAGAAGACGTGAACACATCGGCGGCGGTGTTTCGTGCGTCGGTGCTGCGGGTGGAGTGCCAAGGCGGCGTTGCGCCAGGGGAGTCGTGCCGTACCGAGGTCACGCTCGGGGTGGAAGAAGTTTTCAAGGGCAGGCTGCCATCGTGCCTGAAGGTGGTTCAAAGCGGGGGGGAGTGCGACGGGCGCGGCTTCCGGGACAGTTTGTTTGTCGATTTCAAGCCGGGCGAAAGCCGGTTGCTGTTGGTTTTCCGCCGGGCTGATCGCAGTTTGGGAATCTGGCGGGGGCTGGCGGGGGCCGTGCGCTTGAGCGCTCCGCTGAAAACCGCCGCTGAAGGAGGAGCCGGCACGTTTGGGGATGCGTTCATAGCCCAAATCCGAACTCTGGCCAACGGAAGCACTTTGGCGGGCGGTGACCTGCGTGACCAGGCTGCTGATCCGGCAGCGAGTGTGGAATTTTATCCGCCCGCGGCACCGCACAAGAGCGGCGCGCAGTCCACCACCACGAACCTGATGACCGGCAACGATGGGATTGCCGCCCGTTTCCTGCAACCCGATCGAGGCGAAGGTATTCCCTACTGGGTGGATGCGGATTATCTGCCGACGGGGATGACTCAGGCGCAGGCGTTGGGAGCGGTCAAGGACGCGGTCAATGCCTGGGCCCTGGTTGCCAGCGTGCGGTTCGACTTCGCTGGCGTAAGGAGTTTCGGGATGGCGGTGGGCACCGTGCCGAATGACCGGGGCGAATTGCTCATCCAACTCCATGATCACTACAACAGCATCATCGGGGGCGGGGGCGACGCCCTGGGGGTGGGCGGTCATTCATGGACGACGGGCACCACACCCTCGGGTTGGACGACCGGCGGCGCGGTGGCCGGCAATGATTTTCACCAGGTCCTGGGGGGTTCGGTCGTGTTGAAGCACACCGATCCATTCATGCAGAACCTGACGAACTTCTCGGAGGTGTTATGCCATGAAATCGGGCATGCCATTGGGCTTGGGCATGCCAGCGCGAACCCCAATGAACCGAACCCGCTGCTCTCCCAAGCCATCATGTATTACCTGGTGCATGGAAACGGACGCGGGGCGACACCCGCTGCCTGGGACATGAATGTGGCGCGGCAGGCGCATCCAGTTCCCAATACCCCGCCTTACTGTTATCCGCGGATGCTGGACGCCATCCACAGTCCGGTGCCGCTCGCGGACCCGCGGGTGAACCGCGTCGAGGTGCCCGGTTTCGATTTGCAGGATGCGAGCCTGACCTTTGCCATGGCCGACGGCTCGGCCATCAACGGAGCCTTCAGCACGCCGGCCGAGGGCGCGGTGCAATATACACCCTTCGCCTGGTACGGGAGCGATTCCGAGCGGTTGGATCCCACTGGAAACGCTTTCTGGGACAGGGTTTTCGTCCGCTGGTCAGACGGCGTGAACGCCTCGCCTTATGCCGTCGTCAAGGTGGTTTCACTGCTATCTGACTTCTACGGGGAAGGCATTCCGGACAGTTGGCGGCAGGCGTGGTTCGGCAGCGCGAGCCCTTCGGCGGGACCCAACCGCCGTGCGACCAATGACTTTGACGGGGATGGATTCAGCAATTCAACCGAATGGCGCCTGGGCTCCAATCCGGCCGATAAAGCGTCCAATTTGCGCCTGTCCCCTCCTTGGGGGAGCCGGGTCACCTGGCGTGCCAAAGGCCATGAACTCTACCAGCTTTACAGTTCCACGAATCTGATTGCCTGGACACGGGCGGGGAACCCGGTCCTGCCCACGAACGACGTTCCGGGCACGAACGTGCTGAACCTGAGCAACTCCACCGGGACGATTTCGGGGCTCAGCCTGGATAAACCCGGCCAGTTCTTCCGCCTGCGTAAGGTTCCGTAAGCCAGCGCGACCTCCCCGGAGTCGCTCGGGACAGGGCAGGCCTCCGGCGGTGCCCCGCGCTTTTTCTTTGGTTTTTGCGCGCGCCGCCGCCATCCTTGGGCATGCTCAATTACATCTGGCTGGGGCTGATTTTGGCCGCCGTGTTGATTGCTGGCGCTCAGGGCACGATGAAGGAGGTCGCCGATCGCACGTTTGAGATGGCGGACGTCGCCGTGCTGAAAACGGCCTTGCCGCTGGTGGGAATCATGGCGCTTTGGCTGGGGGTGATGCGGGTGGCTGAACGTGCCGGGTTGGTGGCGTTGCTCGCGCGGGGCTTGCGGCCGATCATGCGGTGGCTCTTTCCTGAGGTGCCGGCGCAGCATCCGGCCATGGGCTCCATGCTGATGAACATGGCGGCCAACATGCTGGGGCTCGGCAATGCGGCCACACCGCTGGGCCTGCGCGCCATGAAGGATCTGGAAACTCTCAACCCACGCCCGGGCACGGCCACGAATGCCATGTGTACCTTCCTGGCGATCAACACCAGTTCGATCCAACTCATCCCGGTGACCGCGATTGGCATTCTCGCGGTCAATAAGTCCACGAACCCGACTGCGATTGTGGGCACCACCATTATGGCCACCACCATCGCGGCCACCTCCGCCGTATTGATGGCCAAATTGATGTCCCGCCTGCCCATGTTCCGGTTGGCGCCCGCGACCATTACCCCGTCCGGAGATGAAGCCGCCGCCGTGAGCGCCGCCGGCCCGGCTCCGGCCAGCCAAACCGTGCCGCTGAAGGAGTCAGCCACCTTGCAGCCCCTGCAATGGTGGGGGCGGATAATCCTGGCGGCTTTCGGAATATTCTTTGTGGGGATCTTTTTGCGGCTGGCGTTTCCTGCCACGATGGGGTTGCCGGTGCCGCCCGAACAGGCCCTTCAAAGCGCCTTTGTCCGCATCGTGGACTCCATCTCCAAACTCTCCATCCCGCTAATTCTTTCACTTTTCCCGCTTTATGCGGCGTTGCGGCGGGTGAAGGTATATGAGGAATTTGTGGACGGCGCGAAGGAAGGATTTGATGTGGCCATCCGGATTATTCCTTATCTGGTGGCGATCCTGGTGGCGATCGGCATGTTCCGTGCCGCTGGAGGGATCGATCTGCTGAATCGGTGGCTGGCGCCTGCCATGCTGGCGGTGGGTTTCCCACCCGACCTGCTGCCACTGGTGCTGATGCGTCCCCTGAGCGGCAGCGGCACCCTGGGAGTGTTCCGGGAGTTAATCAATAATCTGGGGCCGGACACCCTGGTGGTCCGCACCGCGGGAACCATCTTTGGCAGCACCGAAACGACCTTCTATGTGCTCGCGGTTTACTTTGGGTCCGTGGGCATCCACCGCACCCGCTACGCGGTGATTGCCGGGTTGACCGCCGATTTTGTGGGCGTGGTGGCCTCGGTGATCATTTGCCGGCTGGTGTTCGGTTAATGCGCCGTGATTTCCTGCGGGCCCTTGCCGCCATTGACCAGGAAAAGGACCGCCATGCGAACCGCCAGTCCGTTGGTCACCTGTTGCAGCACCAGCGAGCGCTCCGAGTCGGCGATCGCACTGTCGATTTCCACCCCCCGGTTGATCGGGCCTGGATGCATGATGAGGGCATCCGGTTTGGTGCGGGCCAGACGGGCTTTGTTGAGGCCAAAGAGACTGGTGTATTCGCTGAGGCCGGGGAACATGGTCTTGCGCTGGCGCTCGTGCTGAATTCGCAGCAGGTTGATGATGTCCGCATCGCGAATGGCTTCCTCCACGTCATGGGTGACGCGGCAGCCCATGTTTTCGAATACGCGCGGCACCAGGGTGGAGGGCCCGCAGAGGGTCACGTGCGCGCCCAGTTTGGTGAGCGCCCAGATATCCGAGCGGGCTACGCGGCTGTAAAGGATATCGCCAAGAATCGTGACTTTCAGGCCCGCAATCCGGCCTTTTCGTTCACGAATGGTGAAGGCGTCCAGCAAGGCCTGGGTGGGGTGCTCATGCGCGCCATCCCCGGCGTTGATCACGCTCGCGTTGATCACGCGCGACAGGAAGTGCGCCGCGCCCGAGGCGCTGTGGCGGATGACAATAAAATCAATGTTGAGGGCCTCCAGATTGCGCGCGGTGTCCTTGAGCGTCTCGCCCTTCTTCAAGGAGGATGCTTCGGCGGTAAAATTAATGATATCCGCCGAGAGCCGCTGCTCTGAAAGCTCGAAACTGGTGCGGGTGCGGGTGGACGGCTCGACGAACAGGTTCACCACCGTCTTGCCGCGCAACGCGGGCACTTTTTTGATCGCCCGCTCGCCGACCGCCTTGAACGCTTTGGCGGTATCCAGCACGGTGATGATTTCCTCGGCCGACAGCGACTCGATATCCAGCAGGTGTTTGCGATTCCAGGTCATAGGGCACGAACGGTTGGGGGGTTGATCGTCTTGAAATCAAACTGGGGGGCAGGGCGGTGCCTGAGCCGGCGGCAAACCGGCACGCACGGCCAGCGGGAGCGGTGGGGTTGGCGGTCGCGGGAATTCATGCCTGATGTTTTACCAGGATCACCTCGTCCTGACCGCCGCCTTCAGTGAGCAGCACCCGCACTTCCTCGTTGCGAGCGGTGGGCACGTTCTTTCCGACAAAATCCGCTTTGAGCGGCAGTTCCCGATGGCCGCGGTCCACCAGCACCGCAAGTTGCACCCGCTGCGGACGTCCAAAATCGTTTAGCGCATCCAGGGCCGCGCGGATGGTGCGGCCGCTGAACAACACATCATCCACCAGCACCACGGTTTTGCCGGTGACATCGAATGGCATTTCAGTGGGATGCACAGCCGGAGCCGCGCGCCCATCCAGATCATCCCGGTGCATGCTGACATCGAGCGCGCCCACCAGGACCTGGTGCCCCCAAATGCCGCTTAGCAGCGCGCCAAACCGGTGGGCCAGCGGCAGGCCGCCCCGCTGGATGCCAACCAGCACGACGTCATTGCCGTTCTCATGGCGCTCGGCGATTTCATGCGCGACCCGGGTCAGCGCGCGCTGCAGAGCTGAAGAGTTGAGAATGATGATGGATTCAGGCATGCGGAGGGTCCTTTCTAAAAGCAAACGGGCGGATCGTGGGCCAGCGATTTAGAGGGAGGCCACCAGGACGACGGGTGGCCAGCCAGGGTGGACTGGCCAGGGGAACGAAAGGGGGGAAAGCGAACGGGATGGAAAGAAACCGGGCGAACCTTTGTTTGTCATCTCGCATGTATTCCTTTGCAGCCTCGCAGGGCTGCCTTAAAGGAGGCGAGCGATGCACTAACGCATCGCCGCCTGTTGGCGGCTTTTCCGCCATTTCGAACGATGTTTAATAATCCAATCGGTCAGCGCCCTCTCAAACCCGATATCACAGCCGGCTTTTTCAGACTCGATCCACTTGTGCCTCAGAATTTCCTCACGTTCCGCCTGGAATTCCCGGTAGAGGGAGGAATTCCTCAACAGCTCATTGGATGAGAGCTGCTCTTTAGTTTGATCAGACATACTTGCAACACATTTCGGTCTTGTGCTCTAACTTAATTTATTTTTCGCTCAAGGCAAACCGATTCGCCAAGAGGCGGCCTCAGGCGCGTGCGCCTGAGGCAAGGAACACTATAGGAAAAGAGCTAAAACGCCAACAAAAACTTTCCTTGACACCCAGCTATTTCAAGAGCTCGGCAAGGGTTTGAGCAATCTGCATAAATGATTTTCCAGCAGGAAGTTCCGCGCCGGATACCACCACAGGCACGCCTTTGTCACCCCCCTCCCGAATTTCGGTAAAGATCGGAATTTCCCCCAAAAGCGGCACCTTCTGACGCTCGGCTTCCTGCCGTCCTCCGCCATGGCCAAAGATTTCGATACGATCCCCGGTGGGAGTCGTGAAAAAGCTCATATTCTCCACCAGGCCCAGGATCGGGACGTTCACCTTTTGGAACATACCAATGCCCTTCCGGACCACCCCCAGGGCGGCCTCCTGCGGGGTGGTTACGATGACCCCGCCGTCCAGCGGCACGGTCTGGCAAAGTGTGAGTTGGGCATCCCCCGTGCCGGGTGGCAAATCCACCAATAAATAATCCAGTTCACCCCACTCGACCGCAGTGATGAATTGTTGAATGGTCTTGACGATCATGGGACCGCGCCAGATGACCGGCTGATCGCCCTCAATCAGGAACCCTATGCTCATGAGTTTGACCCCAAACTTCATCGGCGGCACCATTTTCTCGCCCTGCTCACTCATGGTCGGTTTCTCGTGCGTGCCCATCATGAGGGGAATAGAGGGGCCGTAAATATCGCAATCCAACAGCCCGACTTTGGCGCCGAGGCGGCTCAAGGCGCAGGCCAGGTTGACGCTTACGGTGGATTTGCCGACGCCCCCTTTGCCGCTGGCCACCGCCACGACTCGCCGGATGCCAGGCACGCGGTTCTGGCCCGACCAGGGGTTCTGGCCTGCGGCACCAGGTTGTCCGGCGGCAGTCTGCTGAAGTTCCACCCGGACCGATTGCACTCCCGGCAGTTCCCTCAGCACGGCTTCGGCCTCGGTTTTGATCTTCTGTGCCACCTCGGCGTTGCCGGAGTTCAGAAAGATTCCCACGCTCACGGCGCCACCCTGCACGAGCACGGATTTGACCAGGCCGAAAGAGGCGATATCCCGGTTATATCCAGGGTACTTTACGGCCTTTAACGCGGCTCTTACTGCATCTTCTGTAATCATGTCCTGGTTTATAATCGGGGCTGCAACCGGAGTGTCAACTCTCGAAGACGGGAACACCCGGCGGAAAAAGGCCGGAATTCAGGTTACCGTGGAAGTCTTTGGCCCACGAACCTGGCCGGCACGTTTCCGGCGGGGTCAAGTTCCACCCACAGGAATCCCCCATCCTTTAGCAGTTCGATACCCGCCGCAGCGGGGCACAGCCTCACTTTAAAAGGACGCCAATGGCGGGCATCCCGCAATGCGGAACTCAGCCGGGTGATGGTGGGGCCGAGGAACTTTATGGCCGGCATGCCGGCCAGCAATCGGCTCTGCCGCAGGATCAACGGGGAATGCAGATGACCAATAATGGTCTGTTCCACCTGAGCGAGCCGGCTCCGCACGGCTTCTTCCCGCCACAGAAATGGCAGAGCTGTCGGATCATGGCAAAACAACAGAACTTTGGTGTTTGGAGTCAAACTGCTGAATGCGGCGCGGATGTTCGCCAGGTGTTCCTGCCGGAGTTGCTCCCATTCCGGCAGTTCTGCTGGCGGGGCATCCTTCATAAACACCGGCAGCCCCACCAGTGTGGAGGCGAACCCCATGCAGGTGTAAACGCCGATCTCGAGCTTCCAGAACGGGGGCAGTCCGAGCTGTTGTTCGGCCCGGTGAAAACTGGCCAGGCGCAAGCCGCCCTGCGCGCCACCCAGGCTTGCCTTGCCCAACTCATGATCGCCATAGGCGAAGGCTGCACGGTTGCCGAACCTGGCCCGAATGGCGCCAATACAGGCTTGGGCGCTATGGAAGGACGCATCATCGCACAGGCCAATAAAGGCGGAGTCGCAGGAGTAATCCCCGTTGGCGATGGCGTAATCAGCGGATTGGGCGGCGGTGAGAAACCGGTCCAGCAGGTAGCCGCGGTCGAGGGGATTGCGCAACCAGAGATGCCGCCGATGGAACCTGAGCAGCGCTTTGACGACGGGATTGGCAAGGTCCCGGTACTCGTAATCATTGCCACGGGCTCGCTCCTCAGGGCCCGCATAATGGAGGTCGCTAACGACGGCAATCCTCACCGGGTTCATAAACAGGCAACCCGGATGGGTTCACGGGTGCGGCGGACGAGAATGGATCGAATACCATGCAAACGTGGTGCAAGGCTAGCTGACCGGAAGAATAATGGCAAACTTCGCGCCGGGTTCGGATGGGTTTTCGAGGGAGACCACGCCGCGGTGCTCCCGCACGATGCGCTCCGTTATGGGCAGCCCCAGACCCGTGCCATTTGGCTTGGTTGTGAAAAACGGTTGGAACAAGTTCCGGCAGCCTTCCTCGCACATTCCGGGGCCGGTATCTTGAACTGTCAGGCGCAGCCGGTCCGGCCCCCCAGGACTGGCGGGGGACAAGTTTTGAGTGGTGATCGTCAGCGTGCCGCTCTGGCCCATGGCCTCGAACGCGTTCAGGAGCAGGTTGAGAAACGCCTGCTGCAAGTCCGGCTCGGAGCCGGTTAGAAGGTCGGGCCGGGCGTCGAACTGACACCTCAACTGGAGGTTATGGCTCCGCATCTGGGGCTGCACCAGCCGCAGCAGATAATCCAGCGAGTTGTGCAAATGAAACGGGGCTCTGGTTGGCTCGCCTGGATTTACAAAGCGCAGTACCCGGCCGGAAATTTCGTCGATGCGCCCCAATTCGCGGCGGACAATGGTGCCCAACTCGGCTTCGGGCTGTTTTTCGAGCAGCAGGTCCACGAAAGTCTTGCTGGCGACCAGCGCGTTCTTGATCTCATGAGCCATCATGGCGGAGAGGGTGCCGATGCTGGCGAGACGTTCCAATCGGCCCAGGGCCTGCTCCACCTGTTTCGCCTGGTTTTGCAGCACGATAATCACCTGCGGGCCGCAGAAGAAGGCGGAGAGTTCGAGCTCCAGCCGGGTGCCGGAGACCAGCGTTAGCATGTCTTCCCGCTGGGGCAGGGAGGCACCCCGTTCCCCGCATTCGGACGCCAATTCGGAGATTGTTACTGGCAGGTCTCCAAGCCTGACGCGATGTGGCTCCGCAACGGGCGTGATACCCAGGAGCGAGGCGGCTTCAGGAGTTAGAAGGGCGGTTTGTGATGCCGTATCCACCAAGCAGATCGCCTGCCCCCCCCGAAAACCGGGGTGCTTGGCAATGCCAGGCTGGCGGCCAGGATTTTGGACGTCGTCCATTGCTTAGGTTCGGAACAATGTAGCTGAGAATGGTCATGCAGGCAAATTTTACGGTAGAAAATACATCATAACACAACCCGCCTCCGGGGTTCCCGGAGGCGGGTTGTGGATGACGGGTCGCGTGGCGGCCGTTTTAGAAGCGCCAGCGGTACGCCAGAGACATCAAATGGACCGTGATTTTGTAGGTGCCGTTAAACGCGGCGGTTTGGTTGTTATTGAACTCCCGGGTGTCGTAAAAATCCGCCCCGTAGGCCGCTTCCAGCGAGTGGCCGTGGTAATGGTAACCCAGCCCAACCGTAAACACGTTCTGGTCGGCATCCGGGATCGTGGGCGAAAAGGTCCTATCCGGGACCGGGCTTCCATAAAACTGGTAGCCGGCGCGCATCACCCAGTTCTTCGCGAACTTCCAATCGCCACCAATCCCAACGGTGAAGGTGTCCTTCCAGTCCTGGTTGATGCTGCGCCCGGGCAAAAGGATGTTATTGTTCCCAATGTCGAGGGGCAGCTTGTCGAAACGGGAGAACTCCAGCCATTCCACATCCGCTCCGAGCCGGATTTTGTCCGTGACCTGAAATCCGTAGCCCAGGGCGATGATCGTCGGAAAACGCATCTGGGAATCAAAAGCGCTTTTTGAGGTGGCGCCCAGAAAGGCCGCGGCTGCGGGCGGCACCTCGGTGATTTTAAAATCGCCGTCCAGATCAACGGTTACCGGTGATCGGTAGGTCAGCGCCAGCCGATGGCGCTCGTTCACCAGCCAGGTCAGTCCCAGGTTGGCGCCAATGCCGATGCCATCACCCCGCATCTCCGCTTTGCCTTCCGGTTCGGTGCCCGTGCCAATGGGTGGCGGCAAGGCCATCCAGGGGAAATAGTTTTTGAGCGTGAGCTCGCTCCACATCACATCGAGGCCGGCGCCGAACCGCAGTTTTTCATGAAGCTTCACCGCCGCGCCGGGGTTGATGTTGATGGTTTGCAACTCCGCATAATACGGAGAGGTGTAGCGCAGCGCGCCTCCCGGGGCGAAGGCGGAGGAGTCCGAATCCCATTCGCTGCCAATCCCGTAGGGTGTGGTTACGCCCAGGCCCACCGCCCAGGTGTCCTGTTGCAGAGGGACACCGACGAACAGATTCGGCAGGAATTTCCACGGGTGAATGGTTTTGGCGTGCTGGCCGAGAGGGGAATCGAATTCCGCGCTGATGTTGACCACCGTCGGCGTGAGTTGGAGTTCCACATCCTGCAGCTCCAGCAGGTTGGCCGGATTTTGATGGATGGCCGAGGCGTCGTCCACGTGGGTGATGCGTCCCCCGGAGCGGCCGAGGTTAAATGTGCCCGGGGGCGGGTTTCGGAACCCTTCGCCGTTGGCCGTCAGGGTGAGGGCGCAGATGGCCGCCGTGAACCCGCCCGCCAGGTTCATGGCCGACCGGCGTGAACTGGGGCGGTCCAGTATTTCGTTGAGCTGTTGTTTAGGTTTCATTCTGTTCTAGTGTTTGCGACACAGTTTGTCCAAATCCCGGACACCATGGATTCCGGTCCCGAGTTGCTGCCGTCTGATGTTCGAGCGCTGCCGGGCCTGGTTAAGTCCCCGACCCGAGTCAGCAGCATGGGCAGTAGCAAAGGCGATGCCAGCCCCATCATCCCTGCAAGGTGCCCGTCTGTCGATTTCCTTAGTGATTGGCCCGGAAAATGTTTATAGTTTTTCCGGGTCGGCCTTTGGGAAACTCGGCAAAGGAACCACGAGCAGAACGAACCGACATGACAGAGGCAAAAAAAGAACAGACGTTTGATAGCTGGGTATTGTTCCGGGATGCGCAAGGCGCGGAAACCCGCGCTGCCGTGCAGCGGCTTAACCGTCACCAGGTGGTGTTCGAGCATTGCACGCTGGATAGCGTGCTGCGCGTTTCCGAGGCGCTCGACAACTTTCAGATGTTCTACAATGGCGCTCCCATTTACGGCGGGCGCGCGGTGGTGCGCACGCTGATCAACTCCGGTCCGACCACGCTATGCGAAGCCAAGCTGGAGGATGGCTGGTCTGATCTCCAGGCGCTGGCGGGGACAAATTCTGCCGGGTTGCTCCAACGGTATAAGGACTTTTTTGCCGGGCATAAGAAACTTCATCACCTGAGCCCCGAATACACCGCTGCGGTGGCTGGACTGCAAAACTATCTGACAGATGTGCGGTTGTGGCTGGATCACCTGGCGCTGGGCTTGACGTCCAATAACGGCCGCACCCGCGGCGACCTGGAACTCGAAACCGCCCGGCAAATCCAGGAACCGATTGCGCGGACGATCTTTGAGTTATTTGACCGATTCGAAGAAGTGGGCCGTAACGTGCCGGAGGAACTCGTGCCCGCCTACTATGCGTATGCCCAGCGGCAGGTCCGTCCGCTGCTCATGGATGCGCCCTTCGTGTTTCGCACCTTTCGCAAGCCCCTGGGCTACGCCGGTGACTACAAGATGGTGGCGATGATGTTTGGTGAGCCTTGTGAAGGCCCCTCGATTTTCGCCCGCGTGCTCAATTCCTATTCCCTCTCCCTGCCCCCAATTGTCGCGCATCGCAATCGCATCGACTACCTGGCTGATAACCTGGAGCGGGAAGTCTTGCGGGTTGCCCGTGCCCGGCGGCGTCCGCGCATCTACAACCTGGGTTGCGGACCCGCACGGGAGGTCCAGAAACTGGCCGCTGCCTCCAGCGCCATGAATGAAGCGGATTTTACGCTGGTCGATTTTAACGAGGAAACCCTCACCCATGCGCGGCAGGACCTGGAACGGGTAAGGACCAGCCACGTTCCGCGGATGGACTTGCGTTTTGTCAGAAAATCCGTGCAGCAGGTGCTGAAAGAGAGCACGCGCATTGAAACCTCGGGCGACCTGGCCTATTACGATGCCGTCTATTGCGCCGGCCTGTTTGACTACTTGTCCACGAACGTCTGCAAGCATCTGGTTGAAGTGTTTTGGCGCATGGTGGCCCCCGGCGGATTGCTCATGGTGACCAATGTGGACCACCACCCGAGCAAGGCGCAGATGGAATGCTTTTTGGATTGGAATCTCATTTACCGTGACAGTTCGCTGATGCGCTCGCTCGTTCCCGCCCAAGTCGCCCCGGAGGACGTCGTCCTCAAGCGCGATCCCACCGGGGTGAATATTTTCCTCGAACTTCGCAAACCTGCGCATGGTGAGTGAGAAAACCACAGTCGAAATCCCGCCCCCGGTGCCGGAAGCCGATTATGAACGGCAGATCATGGTGCGGCACCTGCGGGTTGGTTGTTACCTCGTCATGGTGCTCATGCCGGTGGGGTTCATCCTCGATTCGGCTTATTACTACGACGATCGCTGGCTGTTCCTGATCTTTCGTTTGACCTGTTCGCTCATTCTGGTGCCCATTCCCGGGCTGCTCCGCAGTAACTTTGGCCTGCGCCATTACCAGGCGGTGGGATTGTTTGTGGCCTTGCTGCCCGCCTTTTTCATTTGCTGGATGATTTATGAAAAGGAAGGGGCCGCTTCGCCTTACTATGCGGGGCTTAATTTGATTTTGCTGGCCATCGCGTTTGTCTTGCGCTGGAGCGTGGGGCTGAGTCTCCTCACCTTGACCATCATCACCACGATGTATGTGGGCGCCTGCCTGTTGCACGGGTTTCCCCCGGACAATCCGCAGCGGGCTTTAAGCGAATTTGCCAACAATCTTTACTTTCTCGGGCTGACGGGGGTGATCGTGGTAACCGGCAGCCGCATTCATCACAAACTGCGTTTGCGTGAAACGGCCTTGAGCCAGCAACTGGCGCGCAGCAAGCTGGATGTGGAGACCAGCAACCAGCGGCTGGAAGGAACCATCCAACAATTGCGCACCACCCAGTTGCAACTGGTGCAGTCGGAAAAACGACGCGCTTTGGGTGTGCTGGCCGGCGGCATCATCCACGACATCGGAAACACCCTCAATCACGCGCGCACCAATCTCTTTGCCCTGCGCAAGAAATTCGCCGCGATCAGTTTCGAGCAGAAAACAACTCTTGACCAGATCTCAGCGGATGTTGAAACGGGCATCAAACAGGCCATCAGCACCGTCCAGCGGGTTCGCCTCTATACCCATCCGGATACGGAATCGCGCGAACTGGTGGAATTCCGGGAAATTCTCGAGTCGGCACTTATGTTCACGAGTTCTCGCTTGCGGGATCGGGGGGTGGTGCTGGAGCAGCAACTCGAACCCGGGCTGGCCATCTGGGGAAACAAACAGAGCCTCATAGACGTGGCGGTGAACCTCATCCTCAATTCGGTGGACGCCCTCACGCTCAAGCGCTTTTCCGGCAGCGATGACCCGGTGATTCGCATTGAGAGCAAAACGTTGGAAGGCCGGATAGTCGTGGTCCTTCGCGACAATGGCGTGGGCATTGATCCCGCCATCCTCGACCAGGTTTTTGATCCCTATTTCACCACGAAAGACGTGGGCGAAGGCACCGGCCTGGGCCTGTCCACCTGCAAAAACACCGTGGAGCAGTACGGAGGCTCTATCGCGGTTCGTTCCGAGCCGGGACAGTTCTGCGAGTTTACCCTTGAATTTCCGGTGAAAGAAAACCTATAGCCACCACCCACACCATGGATCAGCACTATAACTACAAGGAATTCGCCATCCTCTATGTGGATGACGAAGAAATGTCTCTCTCGGGTTTCGCCCGGGCATTTGAAGACGATTTTCGCATCTACACCGCTAGCAGTGCCCGGGAAGGACTCAAGCTCCTGGAGCAGCATAAGGACGAAATCGGGCTGCTGATGACGGACCAGCGCATGCCGGGGGAGAAGGGCATCTGGCTGCTGGAGAAGGCCCGGCAGTTGGCCCCCAAAATGATTCGGATCCTGGTGACCGCGACGACGGAGTATGACGTGGCCATCGCGGCCATCAACACGGGCGCAATCTATCGGTATGTCCCCAAACCCTGGGACCCCGAGCAACTCGGCATTACCATCAAGCGCGGTCTGGAGTTTTTCCTGGTCCAGCGCGAGCGGGATCAATTGCTGCATGAGAAGATGTCGGTCCTGCGAAACATGATGATGGCGGACCGGATTGTCAGCCTGGGATTGCTGGCCGCGGGGCTTAGCCACCACATCCGGAACCCTCTGACAGCGGTGAAAACCTTTCTGGACCTTGCCCCAGCCAAGATGGAGGAGGAAAAGGCGGGCATGGACGGCTTGCGGGACCCGGAGTTCTGGAAAGAGTACTACCAGAACGCGCAGGCCCAGCTTGAGAAAATCAATACCCTGCTAAAGAACCTCTGGAGCGCATCGGATCCTTCGTCGGTCACGTTTGGCGACCAGGTGAAGGTGCGTGAAGTGATTGAGGAAGCCCTGGCCAGCCTGAAGCCGGAGATCGAGGCCAGAGGCGTGACCCTCGAAAATGAGGTGCCGCAGGATTTGCCGCAAATCAAAGCCGACCGCCTTAAGATACGCCGGCTTTTTGACCTGCTGCTGAAGGATGAACTGGCCAGCCTTCCGCCAGGTTCCAAGGTGCGCTTTTCCGCGGAACTGCGCTCGTCACTGGGTTATCAGGAGGTCCTGGTGAAGGTGCAAGACAACGGCCCCGGATTGCCTAAAGATTCGCTGCGACTGCTCTTTGATCCGTTTGTGGTGCGCACCGACAGCCCCATGGAATATGGCATCAACCTGATGGCCTGTTACTTCATCGTGCATCACCACGCTGGCAGGATCGAGGCGGACAGTGTGGCAGGGCAGGGCACCACATTCAGCATTTCCCTGCCGGTCAATCCCCTCGCCGGCGGCGCGCACAGTTCCGAACAAGGCTCGCAGGAGCGGACCATGCTCAGTCAGGCGCTTTGGGAGAAGTTGTTGTCCCCTGAGTAGTTCCGCAAAAAACAGGACCCGGCTTGCGTAGTTCTTCGCCGGCCACATCGGTAATCAACCGGTTTGCCAGAGGGAGGGCTTTTTTGTTACTTCTGTTAACGGCAACATTCTGTTGACCCAAGACCGCGCTTATGCATCATCTGGTGGCGGTGACAGTCATGACGAAATTTCTTGCGCCGAATGCAAAACGGTGGCTGTCGCGCAACGGTTAATTGCGTTTTCTTATGCTGCCGAGCGGATCGTGGCTATGGTAAGCTGAATAAAAGGCGTGGCGAATGCAGGCATGAAAACACTTTTGGTAATGGCGGAACATCCCGACCTCGCTGAGTCGTTGCGCGCCGGCTTGAATGCGGAGCACTACCGCATCATTGAGCGGACCAACCTGGACGATGCGGAACCATTTCTCACCCATGGGCTGGTGGACGCCTGCATCCTGGACGTGGAACTTAGCGAGCCGCAAGGCGTGTGGTCGCTTGAAAAACTGCGCCGCCGCGCTCCCCGGTGCCCCATTATTATTTACACGGGCACCCGGCAGTGGGAATGGGAGGAGGAGGCCTATCTCCAGGGGGCCCGCCATGTCCTCACCAAACCGGTGCGGACCCGCATGTTAAACACCGTTCTCGACCAGCTCTGGCAGGCTCAACTGCCCGGGCGGGGCGCCGTTCCAGCGACTCTCGAAATCGCCCCGTCGCCGAGCCGGCCAATGCCGCTGGAGCCCCGTGGGGGCTCGGGTGCCATGCCCTCATTGGGCGTGCTGCGGGATTTTTCGGCGATTCTCACCCACTCCCTGAACGCGGAGGCCATGCTTAAACAGTTCCTCCTTTTGCTCCGCGAAATCCTGAGCATCAACAAGGCCGCGCTTTTCCTGCGGCAGCCGGCCGGCGGCTTTGGCGAACGCTCGGTGCTTTCTGAGGCCCGCAAACTGCGCTGCATGTCCGCCCTGGGCATCTCGCCGGGGTTGCTGGAGCATTTTGAACTATCCATGGATGCCGGGATTGGCGGGTTGCTGTTTCGGCTGGGGCGGATTTTGCGCAAGGGCGCTGAGGAAACCCGCCAGGACCTGGACGCGCAAAACGAGTTTGAGGTGCTCGGCGGGCAGGTGGCCGTTCCCATCCTGGATCGCGAAACCTTGCTGGGAGTGGCGGTGTTTGACGGACGCATCACCGGCGAGCCGCTCGTGAATTCGGAGCTGGAGCTGATCTTTCACCTGCTTGAGCAACTCGGCCTGGCGGTGAAGAATATCTGGCTCCACGACCAGCTTGCGGCCAACCTGGAAATGATGACCGGAGTGCTGCGCGAATTGAGCAGTGCCTGTGTCGTTTTCGGAGGCAACCTGACCATCCTGCACGCCAACAAGACCGCGCGGCGTTATTTCAGCAAAGGCGAGCGGCGGAGCGGCGAATTGGAGTTCAGCGACCTTCCCCAGTTGCTGGGCGCCCGCGTTCACCAGGTGCTCAAGACGGGCACCGCCGTGCCACCCTTCAAGTTTGAAGCCGCCCCTGGCGCGCTTTACAGCATCACCATCGTTCCGTTTCAGCGGCAGGTGGCTGGTTTGCCGACCTCCGCCCTCCTGCTGGCCGATGACATCACCCAGGCGGAGCAGGTCAAACGCCTGGAGATTGAGGTGGCCAACTCGCGCCTCGTGAAGACCGCCGCATTCGCGCTTACCAATGAAATCGGGAACGCCATAACCCCGCTGTCCAGCTTGCAGCAAATGCTCCCCGAGTGCCGCCAGGACCAAAAGTTTCTCATGGAGCTGGAGCACGTTATGGGCAGCAGCGTGGACCGGCTTTCACGCCGCGGCAACCAGCTCAAACTGCTCTGCAGGGAAAACCTGATCAGCCAGGAGCCTGTCCTGATTGGCGCGCTGATCGAAGAAGCCTACCGGGAGGCCCGCAAGCACTCCTTTGCGCCGTCGCCGCAGTTGCGCCTGGAACTGGCGGACAAGAACACCCGGGTGGTGGTGGACCAGACCGCCTGCAAACAGGCGCTTAGTGAGATTTTGCTCAATGCCATCCAGGCCAACCCGGAGAACCCGATTGTCTGTGTCAGGACCTCGGTCCAGATCAACGGCAAATCCGAGGTGTACATTGAAGTGGAGGATAACGGCACCGGGTTCACGCCCGAAGCCGCGCAGAAGGCTTCCACACCGTTCTTCACGACGCGGGTGGCGGGGATGGGGCTGGGTCTGGCGGTCAGCCGCCGCATTCTCGACATGCATCGCGGGAAGTTCGAGATTCTTCCGGGCGAGCAAGGCAAGCCGGCCGTCGTTCGGGTCACGCTGCCGCTCCAGCCTGCCCTGGGATAGGCCCAGGAAATCGATTTGGGATTCGACCGCCCGTGCGGTATCCTGCGGCCATGTTCACGCCCGATTCGCTGTTTGATTTGAGTCAAACCGAGCACGCGACTCTGTTTTCAGGCCTGGAGTGCGCCTGGGAAGCCTTGCCGCGCCTGGCCGATTATGTTCAGGAGCGCGTGCGTCCCTCGTTGCATAACCGGTGCGAAGGGGTGGCGTTCATCGGTGAGCGGGTGTTCATCGGCGAGGGCACCGTCGTGGAGGACGGCGCGATGATCAAGGGTCCGGCGATCATCGGCAGGAACTGCGAAATCCGGCACAACGCCTACATTCGCGAGAATGTCATCCTCGGGGATCATTGTGTGGTCGGCAACGCCTGCGAAGTGAAGAACGCCCTGCTTTTCAACCATGCGGTGGTGCCGCACTTCAACTACGTGGGCGATTCCATTCTAGGCCATCAGGCGCACCTGGGGGCCGGTGTGGTGCTTTCCAATGTGAAATCGCTTTCCGGCAATGTGGCGGTGGAATGGGAGGGCCGCCTCATCGATACCGGACTGCGCAAGTTTGGGGCGCTGTTGGGCGATGGCGCGGAGATTGGGTGCAACAGTGTCCTCAACCCCGGCAGCATCATCGGCCGCGGGTCCGTGGTTTATCCCGCCAGCAACTGGCGGGGAGTCCTGCCTCCGGGCATGATTGCGAAGCATAAGACCCTGCCGCAAATCGTCGTTCGCCGGGCAGGATAGGCCGGGATGCTTCCGCCCGATGGCGGCGTTCGATGCCGCCAGACCAGGTGAGCGGCGGCTATGCCCGCTGGATGGGCGAGGCCTCGATCCAGTCGCTTCGCAGCGCGGTCATGAGGCGAGCCATCGCGATGGCCGTCTGGGCGGCTTCGCGCCCACGATTGTGTTCCAGCGAGAGGCACCGCACGCGGGCCTGTTCCTGGTTTTCCAGCAACAGCACTTCATGAATAACAGGCACCTGGTGATCCAATTGGATCTCCATCAATGCCCGGCTGACCGCTTCGCCGATATGGGCGGCGTGGACGGTTTCCCCGCGCAGAATGACGCCCAGGCAGATAATGGCCGAAGGCGGAGTGGCGCCCGTCGCGAGGGTCTTGGCGGCCAGCGGCACCTCGTAGGCGCCCGGCACGCGGAAAACCCGCACCTGGGATGCGCCGGCGGTGGCCAGCTCTTCCCGGGCTGCCTTGAGCATGGAGTCCACGAATTCGGCGTTGTACTGGGAGGCAATAATGGCGTAGCGCGCCCCGCGGGGAGAGGCTGCCAGGTTCTTTGTTTGAGATTTCTTCAACATACCGCTGGATCAGAGGAGATGGCCCATTTTATCCCGTTTGGTTTTCAGGTAGCTGGCGTTGTAAGGGTTGGGTTTGATTTTCAGGGGCACTTGTTCGACGATTTTCAGACCGTAGCCTTCCAGCCCCACCAGCTTGCGCGGATTATTGGTGAGTAACCGGATGGATCTCAAGCCGAGATCGGCCAGAATTTGCGCCCCGAGCCCATATTCGCGAAGGTCCATGCCGAACCCGAGTTTCTGGTTCGCTTCCACAGTGTCATACCCCTGCTCCTGGAGTTTATAGGCCTGGATTTTTGGCCCGAGGCCAATGCCGCGCCCCTCCTGGCGCATATAAACGACCACGCCGGCACCGGCGGCGACCACCTGCCGCATCGCCGCGCGCAACTGCGGACCGCAATCGCAGCGGCGCGATCCAAACACATCACCTGTCAGGCACTCGCTATGGACGCGCACCAGGACCGGTTTCTTCTGACCAATATCGCCCGTTACCAGCGCCAGATGGTGCTGGTTGTCCAGCTTGGATCGGTACAGATAAAGGTCGAAGTTGCCAAACTCCGTGGGCATTTTCACCACTTCCACCCGTTCCACGAGTTTTTCCCGGCTGCGCCGGTGCTGGATCAGGTCCGCGATGGTGCAGATTTTGAGCTTATGTTTGCGCGCAAACTTTCGCAACTCGGGCAGCCGCGCCATGGTGCCGTCATCGTTCATGATTTCGCAGATCACGCCGATGGGTCGGCATCTGGCAATCTGCACGAGGTCCACCGCGGCCTCGGTATGGCCCGCGCGCTGCAATACCCCGCCCGCCTTGGCGCGCAGCGGAAACACATGTCCGGGCGCCACCAGGTCGTTGGGCACCGCCGTCGGTTCGGCCATGATGCGGATGGTTTCCGCCCGGTCGGCCGCACTGATCCCGGTGGTGACCCCGCACGCGGCATCCACGCTCACTTGAAAATCCGTTTTAAACGTCTCCCGGTTTTGATGGACCATGCGGTCAATCCCCAATTGCTGCAACCGCTCGGAAGTCGTGGGCACGCAAATCAGGCCGCGCCCGTGTTTGGCCATGAAATTAACCGCCAACGGGGTCACGAACTGGGCCGCCATGACCAGGTCGCCCTCATTCTCCCGGTCGGCATCGTCCGTGACGATCACCATCCTGCCCTTTTGGAGGTCCGCGATCGCCGAGTCAATCGAATCAAACTGCTGCTGCTTCATAAACGAATGGTCAACTTACCGTGCCCGTGGCTAAATTGAAATGCGAATCCCGAACCCCACGGGGTGGCGGGGGTGGCATTGATGGATTGAGTGCCTTGTGCCATTCGGGTCGAACGGCCTGCGTAACCCATGAAAAACAGCCTGCTCATGGCCGCGGGAGTTGTGGGAGCAACATGGACGATAAACCGCGCAAGTTTGAGTTCGACCCGGCCCGCGCCTTGGAATTCCCGGGGCCGGGGGCTGGCGGTTTGACGAATCCGGCGGCCGCGAGAATCGCTTGCGAGGGCCAATCCGGCGTTGACACCGGGATGACGGATTCTTAATTTCTGCACGCAAAGGCTGAGCATTACGCCCCGAATTTGCGTTCGGGGATTTTTCATGCGCATGCCCGGCCCGCGCGCATCTATAATTATGGCCAATACAATTCTAGTCGGGGCCCAATGGGGCGACGAAGGCAAAGGCAAGATCATCGACGTGCTGACTGAACAGGCGGACGTGGTGGTCCGCACGCAGGGTGGCAATAATGCGGGGCACACAGTGCATATCAAGGGGCAAAAATACGTGCTGCACCTGGTGCCCTCGGGGATTCTCCGCAAGAACAAGGTCTGCGTGATTGGCAACGGCGTGGTGGTGGACCCGGTGAGCCTGGTGGAGGAGATAGAAGGCTTGCGCAAGATGGGGGTCAACCCCGACGGCCACCTGTTCCTGAGCGAAACCGCCCACCTGGTGCTGCCATACCACCGGGAATTGGATGCGCAGCGCGAGACCCGCAAGGGCAAGAACCAGATCGGCACCACCAAACGCGGCATCGGCCCGGCCTATGGGGACAAAGCGGCGCGGACCGGCCTTCGCGTGCTGGATTTGATCAAGCCCGAGCGCTTCGCCGAACAACTTCAGGTTCGCATCAAGGAGAACAACGAGGTGTTGAAGGCGTTTGGCGCCAAACCGATTTCCTATAAGAAGGTGCTGGCGGAATACCGGGCCGCCGGCGATTACCTGGCGCCTTTTGTGGCCAATACGGTAACCCTGCTGCACGCGGCGATGCAGCGCGGCGAACGGCTTTTGCTGGAAGGCGCGCAAGGGACCTTTTTGGACATCGACCACGGCACCTATCCATTCGTGACCTCATCCAACACCACGGCGGGCGGCGCCTGCACCGGCTCCGGGATTCCGCCGCATCGCATGGACCGCGTGGTGGGCGTGATGAAGGCCTACACGACTCGCGTGGGCGCGGGGCCGCTCCCGACGGAGAACGCGGAGATCGCCGACCTGCTGCACGGCATGGGCCGGGAATTTGGGGCTACCACCGGGCGTGCACGCCGTTGCGGGTGGTTTGATTCCGTCGCGACCCGCCACGCCTGCATGGTCAACGGCATTGATGGTTTGGCGGTGACTAACATCGACGGTCTGGACACGCTGGAGACCATCAAAGTCTGCATTGGCTACCGGCACGCGGGCAAGAACTACGATTACGTGCCCAGCGATGCCGCCGTGCTGGCCGAGTGTGAACCGGTGTACGCCGAGTTCGAGGGTTGGAAAACCCCCACGCACAAAGCGACCACGTGGAAAGAGCTGCCCCGGCTCACGCGCGCTTATTTGAAGGCCATCACCGAACTAACCGGCGCGCGGCTGGCCATTGCCTCCGTCGGGCCGGGCCGCGAACAAACGATCTTCATGTAAACAGTCTCTTGAGCGCTCTCGCACTTACTCTCAGCCCGGAGGCGAAGGCCACCTTGCCGCGGCACGTGGCCATCATCATGGATGGGAACGGGCGGTGGGCCAAGGAGCGGAGCCTGCCTAGAATTGAGGGGCATCGGGCCGGCGCGGAGTCCGCCCGCACCATCATCCGGGCGGCGGGCGAATTGGGCATCAAGTACCTCACTCTCTACGCGTTCTCGGTTGAGAACTGGAACCGGCCAAAAGATGAGGTGGATGCGCTGATGAAATACCTGGTGCATTACCTGAAGACGGAAACTCCGGAGCTGAACAAGAGCAATGTGCGGCTGGAAGTGATCGGCCAGATCTATCGCCTGCCGGAGAACGTGCAGGAACACCTCAAGAAGTCGATAGCCACACTGTCGCGCAATAACGGGCTGACCCTGATCATGGCATTGAGCTACGGGGGGCGCACCGAGATTGTGGAGGCGGTGCGCAGCATCGCGCAGAAGGTGAAGGCCGGCGAACTCGACCCGCCGGACATCACCGAGCAGGTGTTCGCTCAGAATCTGTACACCCGCAACCTGCCCGACCCGGATGTGCTGATTCGCACCAGCGGAGAAATGCGCGTGAGCAACTTCCTGCTCTGGCAGATATCTTATACCGAATTTGTGGTCACTCCGACGCTCTGGCCGGACTTTCGCAAGCCGCAATTCTACGCCGCTTTGGAGGAATACACCCGCCGGCACCGGCGATTTGGCGGGCTTTGACGGGCAGCCGCTCAGCCGTAAACCATGAATTGTCCCGGCGTCAGTTCGGGTTCCTGATTGCGGATGAATTGAATTTGCAGCTCGCTGAGCGTGCGGCCTTCGGGCATGAGCAGCGCCCCTTTGGCATTATAAACGCCCTTGGCCAGCACCATCCCCGGACGCAGACCCGAAAGCGGGACTTCCCGAAGGCGGGCACTGGCCGCAACTGCCGGCAGGCACTGAATGAACAGCCGAACGGCCTCGGGGTCGAAAGCTGAACCGCTTTGGCTGGTGATGGATAGTTCCCTGGCTTTGCCCTCTCCCGGGGCCGCCGCGTAAGCCGCCGCCAAAGCGAGCAATCGTGCCAGCCAGGGCAGCCTGGCCCCGGCCAGTCCGTCGGGATACCCGCCGCCATCGAAACGTTCCTGGTGAGCCCGGATCAGCGTGCCCAACTCCGGCTGCCGCAGGGTGGAGTTGACCAACTCTTCGCCCCAGAGGGGGTGTTGCCGCACCCATCCCGCCTCGCCTTGCGCCAGCGATTCCGGGTCTTCCAGCCACTGGCGAAGCGGTTCTCTGGGGGCGTTGATCAAGCCAATATCGTGCAATAGCGCGGCGGTTTCCAGGAGGCGCGAATCCCCGGCCCCGAGCTGCGCTTTCGTGCTCATGATCCGGCATATTTCGAGCGCCTGGTGGGAGCGGGCGCCCAGGCGAGGCTCGTAGCCGGCCAGAATCTTCAGCAGCAGATGCAGCGCGCCATCCGCCTCGGATCGCAACGCCTGGTTGGCGATTTCAAGTTGTTGAGCCACGGTTTGCTGGGCGGCGAGATCCTTCCGCAACCCCGCGTTCAGCGCCTGCATTTCCTCCCCCAGCCGGCTGTGGCGCTGAATCAGATCAAACCTTTGCACGGCGTTCTTGATGGTGACCAGCAGTTCCTCGCGCAGCCAGGGCTTTACGATAAACCGGTAGATTTCGCCCTTGTTGATGGCGTCGATCACGGTATTGAGGCTCAGTACCGCGGTGATGAGAATGCGTGTGGCATCAGGCTGAACCTCTTTGGCCTGGGCCAGGAACTCCAACCCGGTGAGCATCGGCATCTGCTGATCCGTGAGAATCACGGAGAACCGGGTCTTCTGAATTTCTTCCAGCGCCTGGAGCGCATCCGGCGTGGCCACCACCGTGTATCCTTCCAGGCGCAAGGTCTCGCGCAGGGCCGTGAGCACGATCATCTCGTCGTCCACGACCAGGATGCTTTTCAACTCATCGGATAGGTGCGAGGCGGTATTCATGGGGTCAGGCAAAGATGGCATCGAAGCGTTGAATCATTTCCGTTTCACCGGCGTCTGAACGAACCACGAGTTGGGCTTTCTCCAGGACGGCGGGATCCATCTCATCCTCATTGCCGCAGACGATCTGGATGGCTATCTTGCCTTGGAAAACCGCGGGCAGCTCCTGCAGCCACTGTTTCCAGGAAGGATCGTCCGGACGAATCAGGGCCAGCAGGCCGTTGAACCCGGCTTCCTCTGAAATCAGGAGTTCCCTGGCGCGCTCGGGACCATGCGTCACCACCACATAATAATCATGCACGCGCAAGGACTCGGCCATGCTGTCGGTCAATAATCCAGGCTCGCCCAGCAACAGCACCCGAAGACGCGTGCGGCGGGAGACCTGCTGCCGTTCGTTCTCGGTGAAATCGGCTTCGGGCAGCCACACATGCACGGTCGTGCCCGCGTTTTCCCGTGAATCGACGGAGATGGCGCCGCCATGTTTTTCGACAAATAACCCGGCGTTGTAGAGGCCCAGGCCGGACCCTTTGTTGACCGGTTTGGTGGTGAAGAAGGCGTCAAAGAGAAAAGGCAGATTGCGGGCGGGTATGCCGCACCCGGTATCCTCAACCGACAGGCAGGCACCCGGCAGCCGAGGGAACGTGCCGTGCCCATTGGTCAGCGGCCGGGCTTCGGTGACGCGCCGGGTGCGCAGCGTGAGCGCCCCCCGGTGCGGCATGGCATCCGCCGCATTCAAGGCCAGGTTGACCACGACCTGCCGGAACTCGACGCCGTCCATGTACACCGGCTGCGGCTCGGGATCCAGGTCCACTTTCACCTGGATGCAGCGCGGCAGCACCTTGGCCATCAGTTCCACGATGTCTGACACGACCTCATTCAGGTTGTGATAATCACGCACCCCGGTTTTGCAGCGGTGAAGGTTCACCATGCGTTGGATTAGTTGAGTGGCCTGCAGCGAGTGGTGCTTGACCATGCCCAACCCCTCGTAAAACGGGTGGTCTTTGCCGGCCTGCGCTAGAAACAGCTCCGAGAGTGAGAGGATGCCAGACATGATATTTCCGAAATCGTGGGCCAGTCCCACCGTGAGAGTCGCCAGGGTATCTTTCCAGGCGGCGCTCGAAAGGCGCTTCTCGGCGATGGTCTGACGCGTGATATCCAGCCACACCCCCTCATAGGAAAGGATCAAGCCGGAGAAGCTGGTGATGGCCTTGCGGTGCTCCAGGAGGTAGGTGATTTGCCCGGTCCGCTGGTGGCGCACGCGGAAGGTGGTGGCCACGCCCTCCGGGCGCTGGGAAGCCACCTTGCATTGATGGCGCAGTTCCTCGACGTCCGCCTCGTGGATGACCTGCCAGAAACGCTGGGGCTGGCAGCGCCATTCTTCCGGAGCCACCCCCGTGAGAGCGGCAATGCCCGGGCTGGCATACTGGAAAGAGAAATCGGCCCGTTGCGTGAAGATGACTCCCGGCCAGCGTTGCAGCAGGTTCTCGAGCCGGGACTCAGCCCGCAACAGCCGCAGAAAGAGCTGCCGGTGATTGTGTTCTCCCGGCTGATATCCGTCCTCAATCAGTTCGGCGGAGGTGGGCAGAACGGAGCTGATGCGAACAAACCAGCCGCCGCTGTTGGTGGCCACTTCGATCCTGAAATGCTCCGGCTTGCCGTCGCGGGATTCCCTCACGGTGCGTTGGCCAAGGGCAACGCCTTCGGCCGCCATCTCTCCCCAGGCGGCAGCGCACCTTGGCGCTCTCTCCGCCAATAGTTCCCCAAACTCCCTGCTCACTGCCTCGCCCTCCGATAGATTGAACCAACTCGCCAGTTCGGCGGAAATGGAGCAAATGCGCCGGTTCAAGTCAACCAGTGCCAGCCCGGATTCCAGCAGCATGCCCTGTGCAATGCCCGCTGGCGGAGACTGTTGCGCTCCGTCCAGACCCAGGTCTTCAGTTCTTGGCGAAGTCGGACTCATTGATGGCTCCCCTGGCAAAAGCGCCAGCGGCTCACCTCGGTTATCGGATGGATTAACAGATGCTTTAGTCATTTGTCGTCGATTGAGGATGGCCCGAACCCATCGCTGGCCAGCGAATGAACTGTTTTAGGTCACTGTCAGGTTGATTACAAGCTTGAACAAGCTCTCCAAGCTGCTATGGTGGGCGTGGGATGAGCTCGGATGGGATCACGCCAAGCCTGGGGAACATGCCTTTTGACAAAGGCGGCCACTCCGAGGCTGGGCATGTGCCAGTGCCGCGCCAGGTTCTGCACGATGTCAATAATCTGCTGACCAGCATTCATTCCG
The DNA here is from genome assembly GCA_038209025.1 of Verrucomicrobiota bacterium. Classification (GTDB taxonomy): domain Bacteria; phylum Verrucomicrobiota; class Verrucomicrobiia; order Limisphaerales; family UBA8199; genus JBBQYD01. The sequence continues at coordinate 43,969 of JBBQYD010000002.1, forward strand.
GCATCGACCTTGCCTTGACGGGCGAACTTCCGGCGAACCTCCGAGCCTTCCTGCACGAAGCCCAGAACAGCGCCCGGAAAGGGGCTCAATTGCTCAATGCCTGCCGACAGCGGCATTCGGAAGCGCCTGCCGCTCCTGGCGGCGCTTGCCAGGAACCCGCCCAGAAATCAGCCTTGGAACCGGAATGCCTGGAAGGGAACGAGCGGATTCTGATCGCGGATGACCAACATGGCTTCCGCATGCTGCTGCGAGCCGTGCTGGCCTACCGTGGGTACCAGGTTGCCGAGGCAGTCAATGGGGAGGAAGCGGCTTGCATGGTAGCGGCGGCAGATCCTCCTTTTTCGCTTGTGATTCTCGATGTTGGCATGCCCATAAAGGGTGGGTTGGAGGTTCTGCCATCAATGCGCGAACGTTTTCCGAACCTGCCCGCTTTGGTGCTCAGCGGGAGCGTGGATTTCTACACCGTTCACCCGGAAGGAGGCAGGAGCTTGACCGCTTTTCTCGCCAAGCCTTTTGACAATATTGAGCTGCTCCGCACGGTGCGCCGTTTGTTGGATCTTGCGAAACCCGGCTGACACTGGGGAAAAGGTGAAGACGCGCCCCTGGCGAGGACCTGATGAATTCAGGAGTAAGTCCGCCAAGCTTCCGTGGTAGGCGCGCCGTAAGCTTTTTGCACACCCTGCAAGGTGCGGGAGGACTGGTCCAGGAGCGACAGGCCGGCTTTCACCCTGGTTTGGCGGGTGCGCAGGGCCTCCTGATTCTGCCGTTCACAGGAGAGCAATTCATCGACGAGCGCTCGAAATTTCTGCCGCTGGGCTTGAGCCGCCATTTCTCCGTTGGTGAACTGGCCACGCCAGGCTTCCAAGGCTGACGTCAGGATCGGCATTAACTCCTGCTTGGCCGCTTGCTGCCCGTTGAGCCCCGGCCAGTTTTCGCGCTCGATCTCCTGGCGTTCCGCCAGGGTGATTGCCTGCCACCTGGCCAACAGGCCGGCCAGCTCCGATTCACTGATAAATGTGTCAGACACAGGCCGAAAGTGTAGTGCGGCCATTCGCTGCCAGGGCGTCTCCCGCCTGGCCAGAGAGCATCTGGCGCCAGGCATCACGCAACACCGTCAACCGGCGAATAGTTTCCTGGATGCCCGCCGGTTCTTTTCTCAAGTTGCTCTCCGACAGCTTGTGATCCATGTATTCGTAAAGATGGTGCAGGGTTGATGCCAGTTCCCCTCCCCGCTGCAAATCCAAGGACGTGTTGAGTTCCGAGATGATCTCTTGAGCGCGCTGAACGTTATTGTGAATGGTCTGGTTGCTTTCGAGGGGATCGTCAAAATTGAAGCCGGTGAGGGCTTGTTCCAGGAAGCGCAGAGCGCCGTCATAGAGCATGGAAACGAGCTGACCTGGAGGCGCTGTTTGTGTGGTGACAATGTGATAAGATTGCCAAGGCCGGTTGTAATTCATAGTTGCAAAAAGCCGGGATTAAGAGGTGCTCTGGGTTAAATCGATGGCGAGCAGGTTGGCGATGCGCCGGATGGCTTCCGCCGGGGGGTAGTGGGGGTCATCGACCAGGCCCTTGGCTTTCAGGACAGCCTCTGGCCGGACATCCGGCGTGGACTTCAGCGCTTGGTTAAGGGCATCGACGTTGCCGAACTCCGCCTGATCGCGTTCGTTTCGCACGGGAGGGTTGGCCGACTGCCGGGTGATGTTCCCGGGCGCGTTCGTATTATTACTTGGATTGACTTGCATAGGTTCTGGCTTTCGCAGTCCCTTTTAATTCTTCGTACCATGTTCTTCGGCAGTTTTTGGAATTACTTTAGGACTATTGCGGGCTGGCAGGGTCGAGGCCACCGCCCAGGCGGTGTACTGTCCAAAGCGCCGGGGGGAGCGCAGCAAGGACGGGCCATCTGGGGAGCCCGAGGACGGGCTCATGTTCTGGCGGGCGTACGCCTCAGCCGCCGCCATCACCGCTGGGTTGCCGGCATCAAATACTTCATCCACCGCCCAGCATATCCTGGCTGATTGCGCGTCCACCAACCGGGCGGTCCACCCGACCCGCAACGGCGGATAAGCTCTAAAGGAGGATATTTCGCAAAAAATGACCGCGTCACAACCCGTTTTAAGCCGCAGTTGCTCGAGAAAACGGGGAGGCAGTTCTTTGGCGGCCTGCCAGACGGAGCTGCCGCTCCAAACCCGCAAGTCCGCGCTGTTCACTGGGACGATCTCAAACCGTGCCTGCTGGCGCAATTCAGCCAACCAGATAGGTTCCAGGATTTGGGGCGCCTCGGCGCTGAGCGGGTCCTGGCCACTGACCCCAACCGGCAGAACGGCCACCCGTTTCCAGGCCGCCGGCAACACGGGCGGGGAGGCGAACACGTTCCTGGGTACATAGGGCGTTACCAGCAAATGCCGCGTGCGTGGGGATGAAGCGCAGCCCAGAAGGCTGAGCGCCAGGAGGCAGCAGCAGTATCGCATGATAGTCACAGGGAGGTTATCGGCTGGAAAGCGGGGCCACTCAAGACAAAACCTCCCGGGAGGCGGGCCGCCTTCCGGGAGGGTGAGTTTTCAGAACCAGGTCTAGCCGAGGAGCCGCAGAGCGGACTGCGGGCTGGCGTTGGCCTGAGCCAACATCGCCGTGCCGGACTGGACGAGGATGTTGTA
>JBBQYD010000003.1:0-33675 GCA_038209025.1 Verrucomicrobiota bacterium
GGCTCTCCCGAAGATTTATCGTTCAGCCAGCGTTGGCACGACGCTCGAATTTGAGCCAGACTAACCCCGGCTGGACTTCTTGCAGCAGCCAAGCGAAAGAACAGTTATGAACAACAAAACACTCGCGGGCTTGGTCGGCCAGCAATCTGTAGCTTGGCCGGATGGCTCCGCCGCTGGGATGCCAGGTCTGCCGCTTGCCAACCGGGCCGGCGTAACAGAAAACCAACGCTCGCGGTGACAACGCTTGGCTTACCTGTGAGGGTGAGTCTCCGCTCGCCGCGAGCTTCGACCCCAGCCGGCCGGGCGCGTTTGAAACCTTCGCCGGGAATTTTCTTTGTCGTGTCAAGGCCCAGCTTGCTGCCGCTGGCCGTTTTCATTTTTTCACCAACGGGTTGCGTGTCTTGAGTTTTGGAAACAGGGAGAAATCGCGGTCGGCCGTCCAAAGTTCGCGCACGCCGTGGTGCAGGCACAGCGCGGCAATGCGCGCATCGTGGATGCGCGGGCCGGATAATCCCGCGGCCAGCGAAAACTCACGCAACTTGTCAAAATAGCCGGGGCTTTCCGAAAGCAGATGCAATTGCGGCGAATCAAACAGCGATTCAAGAAAGGCGAGGGCGCTGGGCAACGGGGAGGCGGGCTTGTAAACCTTGCCGCTGGTAACGACGGCGATGAACTCGTGAACGCAGGGCCAGGGCAAAGCCCATGCGGAAGAACCTTCAATCACGGGACGGAGATTTTCAGAGGCGGTTTTATAAAATTCCGAATCCTCCCGATAGGCATAGACGAGCAGGTTGGTGTCAATGGCGATCATGCGCCATGTCCCTTGTAGATTTCATCACGGATTTTTTCCCACGAGCCGTTTTTGAATTCGTCGGTCAAACCACCGCCTTTGAAAGTCACGGGCTTCCATTTCCATTGGGCGGGCCTGGCTGATTTTTCCTTCAAGACCAGACGAAGTCCCTGCTCGGCAAGAGCGCGGAACGTGGTCTTTTCCTTGCGGGCAAAACCCTTTGCGCGCTCAAAAAGGTCATCGGCGATTTCAATGGTCGTCTTCATAATATGGCGACCCATATTCGCATGGGTGACCACCCATATCAAGGTGCTTTTCCGACAAGCGCATGCACCTTCGCCCTCACGCTTTCATCCATCTTGATCAGCGGCGGCCACGCGCGTTTGAAACCTTCGCCGGGAATTGTCTTCGTCGCGTCAATTCCCAGCTTGCTGCCGCTGGCGATTTCGCTGATGGCATGTTCACCCGCGCATCGCTGAGTGCGGGCGGGCACGCAATTTCCTATCAGTTCAGTCACAGTAGGTGGAGTCGCAACAGGTACAGCTCTTCATAGCTGATCGCGCCGGCCAGGGCTTCGTGGACGGGAGCGAGCCGCCGGGAGTCCAGACGTTCGAATACACTCATTACTTTTGCGCGCTCAGACCCGGGCAAGCGCGAATAACTTGCAGGAATCGAGCGCCATAATTGGCGAGCTTGGTTTGGCCCACGCCATTGATGGCGAGGAATTGCGCTTCGGTTTGCGGAAGAAACGTCGCCATTTCGATCAAGGAACGATCGGAAAAGATCACGTAGGCGGGCACCTGGGCTCGTTCGGCCAATTCTTTGCGGAGCGCGCGAAGGCGCTCGAAAAGCACGGGAGAGTATTGCGCGGAGCTGGCGGCGGGCAGGGCAACGGCGGCTTCGTGCGGCTGTGGAATGAGGACTTTCTGCTTTCCTTGAAGCACATCACGGCTTTTGGACGTGAGATGCAGGCCGCCATACTCAGGGTCCTGGTCAACCAAACCTAGACGGATGAACTGGCGCGCCAGTTCGCCCCATTCTTTGGCGGAATGTTCCTTGCCGAGACCGTAGGCGCTCAACCGCTCGTGCCGGCGATCAAGCACCCGTTGTGCCCGCGATCCGCGCAACACCGCGATCAGGTGCGCCTGACCAAACACTCCGCCAGTGAGCTTGATGCACGACAGGAACAGTTGCGCCGTGATTGTGGCATCCACCATCTCGCCGTCCACCGGGACTTGAACACAGTTGTCACAATGGCCACAGGTCTGCGCGAGAGTTTCACCGAAGTACGCCAACAGCGGCACGCGCCTGCACTCGCGCGCTTCGGCGAAACTCAACAGCGCATTAAGCCGGGCCTCTCTGCCGGGCCGTTCGGACGGCGCGCCTTGGTCTATAAAATGGCGGTGGAACATCGCGTCGCCCCGGCTGTAGAGGAGCAGACAATGCGCGGCCAAGCCGTCGCGTCCGGCGCGGCCGATTTCCTGGTAATAGCTTTCCAGGTCTTTGGGCAAATGCGCGTGAATGACGAAGCGCACGTTGGATTTGTTGATGCCCATGCCAAACGCGACGGTCGCGACCATCAGCGAATCGTCCGCGTGGATAAAGCGGTCCTGGTTGCGGCGGCGCTGGTCGTCGTCCAGACCGGCGTGATACGGCAGCGCGGGCCAACCGTTCGCGTTGAGGGCGGCGGAAAGTTCATCGGTTTGCTTGCGTGTCCCGCAGTAAATGATGCCAGACTGGCCGCGGCGCTTTTCCAGGAACGCAAGTATTTGAACCAAAGCGTCCCGGCGCGGTTCGACGGCCAAGAACAGGTTTTGGCGATTGAAGCTGGCGACGAATTCGCCTTCCAGCGGAATGCCGAGCAAACGCCGGATGTCCTCACGCACGCGCGCTGTGGCCGTGGCGGTCAGGACGAGACAGACCGCTTGCGCGAACCGCCGGCGGACGCTGTGCATGTGGCGGTATTCGGGGCGGAAATCGTGGCCCCATTCCGAAATGCAGTGGCCCTCGTCCACAGCCAGGCAGGCGAGCTTGCTTTGTTCCAGCAGAAGCAGCGTTTCGGGCCGCAGCAGTGTTTCCGGAGCGAGGTAGAGAATTTTGATGCGTCCATCCCGGATTTGGTTTGTGATCGCGACGTACTCGCGAAGCGGCACCATGTGGTTGAGGCAGGCGGCGGGCACGCCGATTTCATGGAGCTGGCGGACCTGGTCCTGCATCAGCGCCACCAACGGCGACACCACGACCGTCAACCCGCCGAAAAGGAGCGCGGGAAGCTGGTAACAGAGCGATTTGCCGCCCCCGGTCGGCATGACGACGAGGGTGTCGCGCCGTTGCCAGGCGCGCGCAATGACTTCGGCCTGCACCGGAAGGAATTGCGAAAAGCCGAAGGTCCGCTTCAACACTTCGAGAGCGGGGCCGGGCAGAATGGCGGAATGGGCTGAGCTTTCGGCGGGTCTGGGCGCTGCTCCCGGGGTGCGGGACAGCCGTGGATCAATGGCAATGTCCGATGGCGCTACCGGTCCGAGAAACCAACCCGACAACTGCGCGAAGCAGCGCAATTCCTCGTCGGGCCGCTCCTTGGGCCGCCACCAATGCGCCAGGGAGACTCGGAGCAGCGTGCCGGCGGGAATCTCCGAAAGCGGCTCTTGAAAACCGACAAAGGTCAGCGCTCGTCCGCCGTCGGTTGTTGGATAGCGGTAGCGGATGCGTTTGCCCTCGCAGTCGAGTTGAAGCGGTTGGTCCGGCACCCAGAACATCGTGCTGCACCGCGGCAGGCCGGTGCGTTCGGCAATATAAAGCCCACCGCTGGAGGTGGCCTGCGCCAGTCCATCGAAAAGTTTGCTTGGCCCGCCCCGCACCGGCGGCATAAAGCGATGGATGGTTTCCTCCATCGGTTGCGAACGCCGGAGCCGGCGCGCCGAGCGCACGATGATGTTCTCCACGTGCGGAGGAACGAGGTCAAGGTCGGGAGTCGGATCTATTTCCCAAACCTCGCCGACTTCGTACTCCAGGCCCGCCCGGCCGTTGATCGCCGCGTCCGCCGCAATCAGCCGGACGCTGCGCCCCTCCTCCGCAATGCCGCCGACGCAAGCGCCGCCCCCGCGCCTGGTCTTGGCCACGATAAGGATGTTCATAAACGTCAGTCTGGCATCAAATGCAAAACCTGAATGCCCAGGTCCTGCCGCAATCGCCCGGCCAGCAGCGAGCGATGGCAGGCAGCCGGCTCGCGCTCGACACAGAAGAGCGCAACCGTCCGGACTTCGCTTCCCAATTGCGCGACAAACTGGCCGCTATCGAAGGTGGACAGGCGTTCCGCGCGGTAACCCTCGATGAACACCTCACCCAAAGCTGTCCGCTTGCGCTTGGCAGTTCCTTCCGCCTTGTCGGCCTCGGCCTGGCGCTGACGCAAAGCCGGTGCGGGCGCCAGTTCCCGGAAGTGGAGATAGCGGATGCCGATCTCGGCGAGCCGTTTCTGGAGACGAGCGCTGTTAACGAAGGCATATTCCGAACCGCGCACGCCGCGCCGCCACCGGACGTCGCAGAAAGTGTCCACGCCCGCTCGTTGAAGGGCGCTAAAGAAGGCCGCTTCGCTGAACCCATAAACGCCAATGGTGACCAAGTTCATCGGAGTGAAGAGAGAATTCCGGTGGAATGATGGTTCAGGTTCCGTCCGATTCAGTTTCGTCCTCGCGCGGGCCGTAGCGTTTGCGGGAGGTGAAGGATTTCCCGAACAAATCCATTTGGCCATGGGTGAGCCGGTCTATCACCTGTGTCTGCGTGAGCAACCGGCCGTCCTCGTCAATGTGGCAAACGGGAATGCCAATGGCCGTGAGCGCCTCGCCGATTAATTTGCTGCGATGGCACTGCTCCGGCCGGCCCTCGCTGCACATCAACGCCGCGCGCCGCCCCTGCTCGAACGCTTTTCGCAGCCGCTCGATCCCCGTCTGGAAGAACGGCTGCGCGCGGACCTTGTCGTAATCCACCTTGCCCTCCGTCTGGCAAGCCGGATCCCGGGGCTGGCCGCCGATCAGGTCGCCCATGAACAAGTAGCGGATACCAGCTCGCTCGATGTGATATTGGAGCAGTTCCCTGGAGAATTCCGATTTGAATTTCGAGTATGGCGAGGTGCGCACATCAATGAGGTACTCGATGCGGTTTGCCTTCAGCGCCGCAATCAAGTCGTCCAGCGCGCGCGCGCCGTAGCCGATCGTGAAGAGCGGAGGAAGCCCGCCCGGGTCCACGGCTGCCGCCTCGGGTTTCGGTTCACTGGCATTCACGGGCCGAGTGTAGCGCCTCTAAGAAAATTGGAAAGAATGCTGTGAAGAGCAGAATCCGGCGTTTGGATCACGCGCGCACCTGGTCACCCACATACACATATAAAGGGGCTCTGTGCTCGCATGGTTGACGAACGACGCACAACCCCGGCACCTCACGAAAAGGCCCGATAACGACGAGAGTGATCCCCTCGCATCCGCGGCCTCTGCCCGGGCTTTACTCCATCACTTTGCTCCCCTAAGGTGTTCCGATGGGAATTGTCGTTGTTCGCGTCGCGCGTTTTCGTGGAACCGAACCTTTGAGCCAAGGTCAAAACCTGAGATGAAAGTGGTCTTTAATATTCGCCGTGGCCTCCCGCTCCTTTTCTGGGGCGCGCTCCTGTTTGCCCCGGTGGGCTGGGCCGATGAGAATCCTTACGTCCGCACCAACTGCTGGGCGACAGAGGTCCGCTCGCAGATTGATACCACCCCGGCGGTGGACGAGCAGGACAATGTCTTTTTTGGCACCTTCGATGGCAAAATGTGGTCTCTTGATGCGGTGGGGCACCGGCGCTGGTGCTTCCAGGCGCGGAATGAAATCAGGTCCTCCCCCGCCATTGCCGACGATGGGACGGTTTACTTCGGCAGCCGCGACCGCAAGCTATACGCCATCGGGGCCGACGGAACCAAGAAGTGGGAGTTTTTGACCGGTGCCTGGGTGGATAGTTCGCCGGCGATCGGCCGGGATGGCACGGTTTACTTCGGCTCGTGGGATACGAACTTTTACGCGCTGAATCCGGACGGGACCCTGAAGTGGCGGTTTCCGACCGCCGGCGAGGTGGTTTCCTCGCCCGCCATCAGCCAGGCGGGGCGCATCCACTTTGGCTCGCACGATCAGAAGTTTTACGCGCTGAACCCGGACGGCTCCAAAGCCTGGGAGTTTGCCACCGGCGGTCCCGTGATATCGTCCCCCGCGGTGGATCAGGAAGGAGCGCTCTACTTCACCAGCGTGGATGGCTGGTTCTACGCCTTGAACCCGGATGGCGGCCTGCGCTGGAAACTGGCCACCGGGGGCATGACGGAAGCCTCGCCGGTCATCGCGGCGGATGGGACCCTGTATGTGGGGGTGACCACCAATCTCTGGGCGATCACGCACGAGGGCCGCAAGCTGTGGCAGCGGCGGCTCAATGATCTGCTCAACTCCAGCCCGCTGGTGCTGGCCAATGGCACCATCGTGTTCGACGGACGGTGGACGCAGGTGGCGTGCATCGCCCCGGACCGGACGCTGGCCTGGTACGCCGGCGGGGATACCACCCTGGCGGCCTCCCCGGCCGTAAACTCCGCGGGCAACATCATCATCCCGTTCAATTTCAATTTTGTGGGCGCGATCGACGTGCGGGTGCCGCTGGCCCGGAGTGACTGGCCAAAGTTCCGCGGCAACCCCCGCAACACTGGCCGCGCGCCCGCGCCATGACGGCTCGACTTTCCCGGCCCCTCCTTTTAGGCTCTGCGCATGATTCAACGGTATTCGCGGCCCGCCATGCGGGAGATTTGGACCGAGCAACGGAAGCTGGAGATTTGGCTGCAAATCGAGTTGCTGGCCAGTGAGGCTCTCTGCCGGTCCGGCCTGGTGCCGAAGAATGATCTGGCGCAAATGAAGGCCAAGGCCGCGTTCTCGATCGAGCGGTGCAAGGAGCTGGAACGTACCTTGAATCACGATGTCATCGCGTTCACCACCAACGTGGGCGAAAACATCGGCGCGCCCGCCAGCCGGTGGCTCCACTTTGGCCTGACCAGCAGCGACATCATCGACACCGCGTTTGCGGTTCAAATGGTCCAATCGGCCGACATTCTGCTGGAGGACCTGGCCGAACTGCGCGAGGTCATCGCCGCCCGGGCGCGCGAACACAAGTTCACCCCCATGATCGGCCGCAGCCATGGCATCCACGCGGAACCCACCACCTTCGGTTTGAAAATGGCGCTGATGCATGACGAATTCGGCCGCGCCGAACGGCGTTTGCGCGCCGCCCGGGCGAGCGTATCCGTGGGCAAACTCTCAGGCGCGGTGGGAACCAGCGCCCACCTGTCGCCGGAGGTCGAGAAATATGTCTGCGAAAAGCTGGGCCTCACGCCGGCGCCGATTGCCACCCAGGTGGTGCAGCGGGACATCCACGCCGAGTTCATGACCACCCTCGCCCTGGTCGGCGCCAGCATCGAACACTGGGCCACGGAGTTCCGCCACCTGCAGCGCACCGAGGTGCTCGAGGCGGAGGAGCTTTTCGCCCGGGGCCAGAAAGGGTCCAGCGCGATGCCCCACAAGCGCAACCCCATCACCGGCGAGCGCCTCACCGGCCTGGCCCGCGTGCTGCGCGGCAACGCCCTCGCCGCCCTCGAAAACGTCGCGCTCTGGCATGAACGCGATATCAGTCACAGCTCGGTCGAGCGCATTATTTTCCCCGATTCCTGCACGCTGCTGGACTACATGCTCGCGACCCTGGCCAAGCTCACGGAGGGACTGATCGTTTATCCGGAAAACATGAGGAAAAACCTCGGGTTGTCCCTCGGGATGTGGAACTCGCAAACCGTTCTCCTGGCCCTGATCCGGAAAGGCCTGACCCGCGAGCAGGCTTACGACCTGGTGCAGCGCAACGCCATGGCCACGTGGGCGGTGAAGCACGCGGGGCGCGACGATGCGGATTTCCTCCGGCAACTTCAGCAGGACCCGGAAGTCGCCCGCCATTTCAGCCCGGGCGAGCTCGAATCCCTATGCTCCCTGGAATTCCACTTAAAGGAAGTCTCCGCCCGGTTTCAACAACTGGGACTGGAAAAAAGCGGCACCCGGCCGCGCAAAAAGGGGTGAGCACCCTGTTCCAGCGTTCCGTATTGATCCCGATAGAGTTCCGTAATCTGCCGAGTTGCCTCTTGGCCTGATACAGGCAAAGATCGGGCTTGATGGATGTAACCCAAGATGTGCCGGTGCCCAGCACCGCAGCCCCCGCTTTTTCCGGCGGGGCCTCGCTGTTGGCATCCGCGGAGAAAACCCAGGGCCTGCCCCGGGTGCCTGGGTTGTTGCCGTTGCGCATCCTGATTGCCGATGACCAAACCCTGGCCCGCGAGGTGCTCCGCCGGATGCTTAGGGATGAGCCCGAAGTGCAAATCGTGGGGGTCGCAGCCAGTGGTCATGAAGCTGTCGAAGCCATCCGGCGCGAGCAACCCGATCTGGTTCTGCTGGACGTGGAGATGCCAGACTTGGACGGCTTTGGGGTGGTGCGCCAGATTCAGGCGCCCAAGATGCCGGCGGTCATTTTCGTAACCGGCAACGAGAGCTTCGCGATCCGCGCGTTCGACATCCAGGCCACTGATTATCTCGTGAAGCCCTGCTCGCGGGAGCGCCTGCGCGTGGCCCTGGGCCGCGCCCGGGAGTTGCTTCAACTCCGCCAGACCCAGGACCTGGAAAACCGCCTCCGGACAGTGCTCGGCAGCGCGTTGCCCCGGAATGCCGCCGCCCAATCCCAATACCTTGCGGTTAATTCAGAAAACCGGATTTTGTTCCTGAAGACCACGGATATTGCCTGGATCGAGTGCCGGGATCGGCAGGTGTTCATCCATTTCAGACAGCAGGCTCACGCGCTGGCCGATGGGTTGGCCGCCCTCTGGCTGAAACTGCCGGGCGACCAATTCGTCCAGGTCAACCCGCAGACCATTCTTAATCTGGCACAAATCCAGGAACTCCAGTCCGGCCCCGGCCAGACCAGGGTCCTGCTGCGGGACGGATCCCAGCTTAGCCTGGATGACCAGAGCCTCGCCCGGTTGCGCCAATTCTGTTAACCGCCCGCGCGCTTCAACGTTTCCGCACCTGGTCCTTCTTTTCCTCGAAATTCGCCCGGATGGTTTTCCGCTCGCTCACCAGTTGTTTCTCGAGCTGCTCCACGGCTTCCATCTCACCCTTCCCGGCAGCCTTGGCCAGCTCTCCATTCAAAAACAACTCCCGCTCGGCCAGGCGGGCGGCGCATTGCGAGTCCAACTCCGCAAGCTGCGCCTTCTGTTTGGCCGTCACTTTGACGGTAGGCGCGGATTTATTGAGCCGTTCCATCGCCAGATCGTATGCTGATTTCATAAGACTTGTTTCCGAACCAAGGTGGTCCATCCCGTCCGCCGGGTCCAGCGCCGCATGATACGGAGCCAGCGCCGCTAGGTTTCCAACCGGGGAACGTCCGGCATGGGGCGCCCGGTTCCGGGGTCCACGGGGACGGCTTTCAAAATGCCGGGGACGACCTCGGCGGGCTTGGCCACCGGCCGCCCGGTTTCCTGCTCCCAGGCGCGAACGGCCAGGAGCAAGGCCAGTCTCCGGGTGCGCCGCACGGTGTCCTCGTGGCGGCTGCGAAAATCCTTGAAGCGCTCCGCGGAACCGCGGCTCGCCAACAGGCCGCCGAGCTGGCTCACCAACCCGAAGCTCGCCCGCGACCAGGCCGTTTCCGTGGCCAGCACCTGGGCGGCCGGTTCCCGGCGAACCTCACAGGCCTCGATGGCCTGCGCTGCCTTCCCGCAGGCGCCGCCGCCTAAATTGGCGGCCTGGGCCCGCAGCGCCGCACCCCCGACCAGCTCAATGGTCAGCCCGGTCAGGCCGTCCACCAGCACCCCTCCACGGCTGATGCCCTGCCCCAGCCGAATCATATCAATCTCGCACTCAATCGCTTCGTTAGTGCGGCTCTCCAGGAGATGCGACCGCGCCTGGATCCCCAAGATCAACGCCAGCCGTTTAAGGCTCTTCAAATCGTCGTGATGGCGGTTTACCCAGGCGCTTTCCGTGGCCAGCGGCACCTGCACCGGCCCATCCAGGAGCGTGTGCAACTCCCGCAGTAATGGCGCATTGGCCTTCCCCAACGCCAGAACCTCGGCGGACTTCATTTCCGCCATGTCCGCGGTCGGGCGTTTGAGCTGGCCGGCAAGCTCCACGATTCGCGCGTAGCCGTTTGGGTGCGCCACCGCCGGCAGTTTGCTGGTGCGCCGGACCGTCCAATCGGCAACCCGGATGGCCACCAGCACCAACGCCAGCACTATCAAAACCCGGGTGATCGATTTCAGCATAAATTCGCCCGGCACCCCCGCTGAAGCGCGCCTGAGCCCGATCAACATACCAAGCCGCGGCCGGGGCGGAAAGCCCGAAGGCGGCTCCCGAATTTCCGTGCGCGCACCCCTCTGCGGGTCTAATTTGGGCTGGAACAATGGCGGCTGAGCATTGGAACAGACTATCCCACGAGCGCGAGCCGCGGGAGCAAGGTTGCGGCCTGCCGGCCGGGGCCGCTGAGGCCGGCTGCGGTCTCTTCCCGCCCGAGTGCAAAACTCACTTTTGGCCATGACCCCCAATTCCGCCACCCGCGAAGAGGCTGTTCCTGTCGATCTGGACGGGGCTGAAGGCGACCCCATGCAGACGACCATGGCCCTCGAAGACCAGCAGCCGGCCGCTGAGTTGCTGGAGTGCGGCGTGGATGAGGTTGGCATTGGCTCCGCCATCGCCGAAGTCTATGCGGCAGCGTGCATTTTAGACCCCGCGCACCGGATCAATGGCCTGAGAGATTCGAAGCAGCTCACGCCCGAACGGCGAAAGGAGCTAAGTGACCGGATCAAAGAACGGGCCCTGGATTTCTGCATTGCCACGGCGAGCCTGGAAGAAATCAACGAGCTGAACGTGTTCGGGGCAACCATGCTCGCCATGCAACGGGCGGTCGCCGGCCTGAAGCTTAAACCCGGGATTGTGCTCATCGACGGGAATCGCCTGCCCAAATTGCCTTTCCCCGCCCGCACCATCGTTCAGGGGGATGCCAAAGTGCGCGCAATCTCGGCCGCCTCCATTTTGGCCAAAGTGGCTCGCGATGAAGCCGTGGTGAAATACCACGAGCAATTTCCCCAATATGGTTTTGCTCAAAACAAAGGGTACTTGACCGGGTTTCATCTTGCCAGTTTGCGGCAGTTCGGCCCCTGTGCGATACACCGGCAGAGTTATGAGCCGATCAAATCACTGCTGGCTCAAGGCGGATCAGAGCGGCAGCTCAGCCTGATCGCCGAGGCGCGCGATTAAATCGGGCCGGAGCCTGCAGCTTTAGGTCCTGTGCGCTGGACAACCGGATTGCCTTCTTAGGCGCGGGCCAAGGGATTGGGGGGAAGCCCTGGCGATCTGGCAGCCTCCGCGACGCAGGAAGCGGTCTGGGTTACAGCGAAAAGCCGCCGCTCAAGCCAGCGAGTAAAACTCGCCACCGCCGCCTTTTTTTGGCAACGTCCAGCCAATGCGAGAGACGTTTCGTGCCTGGACGGAAAATCTGGAGACTTTCTTTCTGGAAGTCATTCTGGAGCATCGGCGCGGCGCGCGGGCGACGGTGGTCCGGGGAATTCTCCTCACGCTCTCCAAGGTATTCGAGGTGGCGATCAAAACGCGGCGATTCCTTTACAATGCGCGCATCCTGCGCGATTCCACCCTGGGCGTGCAGGTCATTGCCATCGGCAACCTGACCGTTGGCGGCACGGGCAAGACCCCGGTGGTGGAGAAGTTCGCCCGGGTATTGCGCGACCAGGGGCGGACGGTTGCCATTCTCTCCCGCGGGTATCGGTCCAAACCGACCCCGCTGACCAAGCTGCTCTGGAACAAGCTCCTGCTCCGTCACGACACCACCCCACCGCGCGTGGTGTCGGATGGAAAGAACCTGCTGCTGGACTCGGAAATGGCCGGCGATGAGCCCTACATGCTGGCATCCAACCTGAAAGACGTGGTCGTGCTGGTGGATAAGGACCGGGTGAAAAGCGGGCGCTACGCGATTCAAAAATTCGGCTGTGACACCCTGCTGCTGGACGACGGGTATCAATATTGGAAGCTGGCCGGCCGGCGCCTGGATATTGTGCTGATCGATTGCCAGCAACCGTTCGGCAATGAGCGCCTGCTCCCCAGGGGCACGCTCCGGGAGCCGCCTTCGCACCTGGCCCGCGCCAGCACCATTTTCATCACCAAGAGCGATGGCAACACGGAAAAACTGCGCCAGCGCATCGCCCAGTTCAATCCCGACGCCGGCATCATCGAGTGCATCCATCACCCGCTCTATTTCGAAGACGTCTTTAACGGCCAGCGCCAGGAATTGGATTGGCTCAAAGGGCGGAAGGTCGCCTCGCTGAGCGGCATCGCCCAACCGGAGAGCTTCGAGCAGAGCCTGGTGAGCCTGGGGGCCGACCTGGTTTACTCCAAGCGCTTTGCCGACCACCACCGGTTCACCCAGCAGGAGTTGCTCAACGCCATCAACCGCAGCAAAAAACGCCAGGCCGATTTCATCGTCACCACCCAAAAAGACGCGGTCCGGTTCCCGAAACTCGACCGGCGCGACCTGCCGATCTTCTTCATGCGGGTGGAGATCAAAATCCTCAGCGGCGCGAAGGACTTTCAGGACTGCGTGCGCAAAATCTGTTTCCGCTGACCACCTGATGCAAACGTTCCTCTATTTGCTGGCGCGCGGGTTGATCGGCCTGATTCAAGCCCTGCCCCTGACCTGGGTAGCCCGCCTGGGCCGCGGCGGCGGCGCCCTGGCCTTCGCGCTGGACGCGCGGCACCGGCGCGTTGCGCTGCGTAATTTAACCATGTGCTTGGGGGGGGAGAAATCAGCGGCGGAAATCCGCGCCCTGGCCCGGGAGAACCTGCGCCGCATCGGTGAAAATTTTGCCTGCGCCGTGAAAACCGCCGGCCTGACCAATGAAGAACTCAAGCCTTGCCTGGAATTGGTTTGTTCCCCGGAATTGGCGGAGCGGTTCGCGCGCCCCGGGACCAACCGCATGGTGGTCGCCATCGGGCACTTTGGGAATTTCGAATTGTACGCGCGCTGCATCTCGATCGCGCCGGGGGTGCCCAGCGCCACCACCTACAGGGCCTTGAAACAGCCCGGGTTTAATCGCCTGCTGAAATTGCTCCGCAACCAATCCGGGTGCCACTTCTTTGAGCGCCGCAGTGAGGGAGCCGAACTCAAGAGCTTCATGAACCAGCCGCGCGCGATGCTTGGATTGCTGGCTGATCAAAGCGCGGGGGGCACCCGGCTGCGGCTGCCGTTCTTGGGTCACGAATGTTCCACCAGCAGCGCCCCGGCGGTGTTTGCGCTTCGTTACGGATGCGACCTCTACACCGCCATCTGTTACCGGGTGGCCCTGGCCCGGTGGCGGATTGAACTGGGCCGGGCCATTCCCACACATGACGCGGCGGGGATGCGGCCCATCGCCGCCATCATGACGGACGTGAACCAGGCTTTTGAAGCGGCCGTGCGCCGCGATCCGGCCAACTGGTTTTGGGTCCATAACCGCTGGAAAGTTCCCCGCCAAAAAGCCCCTCCAGCCACGCCCGACAAGGACGAGGCCGAAAATTGACAGGCTGGCCGGTTTTCCTGCCGGGTGGCCCGGTTCATCCGCTTTCTTGCCTTTCCGGCGTGTTAGCGGATAATTCCCGGTGTGCAGTTGACCGTTAATCAGTTAACCGATGAGTTAGTGGCGTCCTATGCGCGGACCGGCGGCATTAATCACCTGGATGGCCAGAACCTGCCCTCCAAACGCACCATCGCCGTCATTACCGCCAACCTCCTGCGACTCCTGTTTCCCGGGTTTTTCGACGAGAAACTGCTGCATTCCTCCAAAGTCCACGAGGAAACCTCCGCCCTGCTCAAAGGCGTTGCCGCCAGCCTCGAGGACGAAATCTGCAAGAGCCTCGAGTATCATCCGCCGCCCGAGCTGCCGCGAAAAAGCCTCCGGCCCGCCGCCCGGGCCATGACCATTGAGTTCCTGCGCAGCCTGCCCCGCATTCGCGACCTCTTGCAGACGGATACCGAGGCGGCCTACAACGGGGATCCCGCCGCCTTAAGCAAGGAGGAAGTGATCGTGGCTTATCCCTTCATCGAGGCCATCGCCGCCCAGCGCCTGGCCCATGAGTTGTATCTTAAGAATATTCCCCTGATCCCGCGCATCATGACCGAGTGGGCTCATACCCGCACCGGGATGGATTTGCATCCGGGCGCGCAGATCGGCTCCCATTTCTTCGTCGATCATTGCACCGGCACAGTGGTGGGGGAAACCTCGATGATCGGGGATCACGTCAAGATGTATCAGGGGGTGGGTCTGGTGGCCAAATCGCTCGCCGCCGGCCAGCTACTGCGGGGTCAAAAACGCCACCCCACCATCGAAGACCGGGTGACCCTCTATGCCGGCGCCACCATCATGGGCGGCGATACGGTCGTAGGCGAGGGCAGCACCATCGGCGCAAACGTTTTCCTTACCAGCAGCGTCCCCCCTCATTCCCTCGTGGTTCAGGAGGAAGCCAAAGTCAGAGTCATGAGCAAGAAGCGCCGGGAGAAACTGGTCATCGATTACTCCATCTAGCCGTCCCGGGCACCCCGCTCAGCGTAAGGTCAGTTCATGATCAGGGTTAATTCTGCGGCGGGCCACTTGCGCGTTTATTAGGCCGGTGCTAAGGTCAAACTGCTTTTTAATACACTACTCTCTATGAAGAATATCGCGACTTCGATTGTGCTCGCGGCTCTGGCCGCCGGCTTGTGCGCCGTCCAGGCGGGCGAAATCACCGGCAAAATCACGCTCAAGGGCACCGCTCCCAAGGAACGGGATATCACCCCGCTAAAAGAGGACCCCACGTGCGGGAAACTCCACCCCGGTCCGGTCCCCACCACCCGGTTCTACGTGGTAGGCGCGGCCGGCGAACTGGCTGACGTGGTGGTCTCGCTGGAGGGCGTCAGCGGCAAATCCAAGGGCGAAGCCGCCGCTCCCGCCGTGATGGACCAGAAGACCTGCCTTTACGTGCCGCAAATCCTGGCGGTTCAGACCGGCCAGAAAATTACCGTCAAAAATTCCGACCCCGTCATGCACAATGTTCACGCGCAGCCTGCGACAACGGGCAATAAAGAAGAAAACAAGGTGCAGATGCCCAATAGCGAGGATCTCAATTTCTCGTTCGCCAAGCCTGAGGAATTTGTGAAGTTCAAGTGCGATGTGCATCCGTGGATGTTCGCCTGGGTAAGCGTGTTCGATCATCCCTATTTTGCCGTTAGCAAAGCCGACGGCACGTTCAAGATCAGCGATGTGCCGCCCGGCAAATATACGTTGAAAGCGATCCACCGGAAGGCGGGCGCCGCCACCCAGGAAATTGAGGTGAAGGATGGCGCCCCGACGACCGTGACGCTGGCGTTGGACGCCAAGTAGGCAAGGATCGGGGTTTCCGCCGCTGCGGTGCGCCGCAGCGGCTTTGTTTTATAACGAAAGGAGGTTTGCATGTTGTCCGACTCGGCGGTGAACCGAGCCCGCCACTGGTTTGCCGTGCTCACAGCGGCAGCCACCCTGGGGTTGATCCTGGCGGGCGGACTGGTGACCAGCCATGGCGTAGGGATGTCGGTACCGGATTGGCCCAATACCTACGGCTACAACCTGTTTTTCTTCCCGATCTCGAAATGGGCGGGAGGTATTTTTTATGAGCATTCGCACCGGTTGGTGGCTTCAGGCGTGGGGCTGTTGACGGTCATTTTAGCCATCTGGCTGCATGGGCGCGCCGCCCGGCCCCTGCTGCGGTGGGGAGGGGGCCTGCTGTCGGGGGCGGGACTGGGGCTATGGGGGGTCATGCCCGGCCGTTGGAGCGATGCGGTGGTGGTTCTGGCGGTCGGCGTCGCGGGGCTGGCTGCCAGTGTCGTGTGGAGCGGCGGCGAGCCGGCCCCCAAGTGGCTGCGCCGCCTGGGCATCCTGGCGGTGGTGGCCGTGATTGCGCAGGGCGTCCTGGGCGGCCTGCGCGTAACCCAGATCAGGGATGAACTGGGCATCTTTCATGCCGCGTTGGCGCAGGCGTTTTTTTGTCTGATGTGCGCCATCGCGCTTTTCACCAGCCCCTGGTGGGCCAAACGCAGGCCGGCCGACACCGCTGCCGCGCGCTGCCTGGCGCCCTGCTATGTGACGGCCAGTTGCCTGATCCTGGCCCAGTTGGTGCTCGGAGCAACCATGCGGCATCAGCACGCCGGGTTGGCCATCCCGGACTTCCCGCTGGCCTACGGGAAGGTGTGGCCCGATACCGATCCAGCCGCCGTGGAACGTTACAACCAGCGACGGATGGAAATCGTGGCTGTAAGACCAATCACCGGATTTCAAATAGAACTCCAAATGGCCCATAGACTTCTGGCCACGGTCGTCGTGGCGGCGGTGTTTTTTTGCGCCTGGCAGACGTTCGCGCGATTGGGGCGGAATAATTTATGGTCTGTTTTAACCCTGGGTTGGGCCGGGCTGATTTCTCTGCAAGTCATTCTGGGAGCGGTAACTATATGGTCTGATAAAGCGGCTGACATCGCCACTGCCCATGTGTTTGTGGGGGCCCTGTCACTGGCGCTTGGATCACTTATATGTATAGTAAGCATTCGAACGGCTTTAGACATAATGAAAGTTAAGGCTGCTTTTGACGCGGCTCGCGAGGCACCCGACCAGCCTCCCGGCCCGCGGATATCCGCCGCCAATTAAGATGAAAGTTACTGTAGAAACGTTTGTCGAGGCGGCACCCGCCGAAAAGAGCTGGGTGGCCGTTTATGCGGATCTGTTTAAGGCCCGGCTCACCTTGCTGGTGTTGCTCACCACCATGGTTGGGTTTTACATCGGGTTCCGCGGAGCCATCGACTATTTGCTGATGTTCCATACGCTTTGCGGGACGGCGCTGCTGGCCAGCGGGGCGGCGGCGTTGAACCAGTTGTTTGAGCGCCAGTATGACGCCCGGATGCGGCGTACCCAGGACCGCCCCCTGCCCTCCGGCCGGCTGCAGCCGCGCACGGTTCTCCGCGTGGGGGTGGCGGCCGCCACGGTGGGCGTTTTGCAGCTCGCCTTCCTCGTCAATCTCACCACCGCCGTGCTGGGGGTGGTGTCCCTGATCACCTATGTGTTCATTTATACCCCGCTCAAGCGGGTCACCTGGATGAACACCCTCGTCGGCGCCTTCCCCGGGGCGCTGCCCCCCCTGATGGGCTGGACCGCGGCTCGCGGAGATATTTCCCTGGCGGGTTTGTCGCTCTTTGCGGTGCTGGCTTTCTGGCAGTTGCCTCACTTTTTTGCCATTGCCTGGATGTATCGCGGCGAATACGCGAAAGCCGGCTTCAAAATGCTGCCCGCGGTGGACCCCGACGGCCAGCGGACGGCCCGCCAGGCCGTCGGCCATGCGGTGGCGCTCGCGGGCGTGAGCCTCAGCCCGTTCTTTTTTGGCCTGGCGGGGTCTCTCTACCTGGTGAGCGCCCTGGTGTTTGGCGGCGCGTTTGTCTGGTGCGCCCTGCAATTCTCGCGGTGTCTGACGGTGAACCGGGCACGGCTGCTTTTCTTTGCGTCGATCGTTTACCTGCCCCTGCTCCTGGGGGTGATGGTGGTGGACAAAATCAAGTAACCCGGTGAACAACAGCGTGGCCACCACCAGGAATGGAGCAGCTTTAACGCATATTGTTGTTGAGCGCGCAAAATAAGGTTAGCTATGGTATCCCAGATTAATTCCTAATTGACCATGCAGGCCACCACTCAAGCCATCCCCCATACCTTTCCGGATCACGCGGCTCACGAGGACCTCGGCTTTTGGCGCAAGTACGTGTTCTCCATCGATCACAAGGTGATTGGGGTGCAGTACGGGTTTACCGCGCTGGGATTCCTTCTGTTCGGCTTCTTTTTGATGCTGATGATGCGCTGGCAGATGGCTCACCCCGGCCAGCCGATCCCCGTGGTTGGCCCGCTGCTGACGGCGCTGCTCGGCGACATGGCCACCCGGGGCATCATGTCTCCCGAACTCTACAATTCCTTCGGGGCCATGCATGGCACGATCATGGTTTTTCTGGCGATTGTGCCGCTGGCGGTGGGCGCCTATGGCAATTACCTGGTGCCGCTGCAGATTGGGGCCAATGACATGGCGTTCCCCAAGCTCAACATGATGAGCTACCAGGTCTATTTCGTGGGCGGGGTTATCATGCTAGTGAGTTTTTTCATTCCGGGGGGGGCGGCGCAAGCGGGCTGGACCTCGTATCCGCCCCTTTCCACCTCGATCCCGACGGACGGGCAGACCTACTGGCTGATCGGCATGGTTTTCCTGATCACCTCCTCGCTCCTGGGCTCCGTGAATATCATTGCCACCATCATCCAATTGCGCGCGCCAGGGCTGACCTGGATGCGGCTGCCGTTCCATGTATGGGCGCAGTTCACCGCGGCGTTCCTGTTGCTCCTGGCTTTTCCCCCGCTTGAAGCGGCGGGCGTCATGCAACTCATGGACCGCGTGGCGGGGACGAGTTTCTTCCTGCCCACCGGCCTGGCCGTGGGCGGCAACCTGGCAAATATCAGTGGCGGCGGGAGTCCGTTGCTATGGCAGCATTTGTTTTGGTTTTTGGCGCACCCGGAAGTCTATGTTTTGATTCTGCCGGCGCTGGGGATCATTACGGAGATCATTGCGAACAACACCCGCAAACCGATATGGGGCTACCGCTCCATGGTCTATAGCGCGCTGGGCCTCGGGTTCATGTCGTTCCTCGTGTGGGCGCATCACATGTATCTGACCGGCATGGGCACCAAGATCGCCACGTTCTTTCAAACCACCACCATGATCATTTCGATTCCCTCGGTGATCATTCTGACGTGCCTGTTGATTTCACTTTGGGGCGGGTCGATCCGGCTGAACACGCCCATGCTGTTTGCCCTGGCGTTCCTGCCGATGTTTGGCATTGGCGGCCTGACCGGCCTGCCGCTGGGCTTCAGCGCCAGCGATATTCACCTGCATGACACGTATTATGTCATCGGCCATTTTCACTACGTGGTGGCGCCCGGGACTATTTTCGCCCTCTTCGCCGGCATCTACTTCTGGTTCCCGAAACTGACGGGCCGCCGGATGAGTGAATACTGGGGCAAGGTGCATTTCTGGGGATCGTTCCTGTTCATGAACCTGGTGTTTATGCCGATGTTTATCCAGGGCCTCGCGGGCATGCTGCGGCGCATGTCGGATGGCGGCGTCCAATACTCCGCGCTGAAAGGAACCGGCGTTTCCGGCGCGCTGAGCGAAACCGTGATTGGCCTCAATCACTTCATTCTCTGGGGGGCGGTCGGGCTGGCCATCGCCCAGGTACCGTTCATCCTCAACCTTTTCTGGAGCATCCGTCATGGCGAGCGGGTGACCAGTGACAATCCCTGGGACTCCACCACGCTGGAATGGCAGACGCCCACCCCGCCGCCGCACGGCAATTTCCTGACGCCTCCGTCCGTCTATCGCATGCCCTACGAATACAGCGTGCCCGGAGCCGCCAAAGATTTTCTGCCCCAGAACGAACCCCCGGTCAAACCCTGAACGCCCGCATGGAAATCGCATATACAGTTCATCCGCGCCCCGACACCGGCGTTTACAATGCCAAACTGGGCATGTGGCTTTTTCTGGCGTCGGAAGTCATGCTGTTTGGCGGCCTGTTCTCCTCCTACATTCTGCTGCGGGCAGGCGCCCTGCCGGGGACCTGGCCGAGCGGCTGGCTCAGCGTGCCCCTGGGCACGCTCAATACCATCATCCTCGCTCTTTCCGCGGTGACCACGCTGCTGGCCTGGTATTCGTGCAAGTCGGGGATGTTTGATAAATTCAAGCTGTTTCAGGGACTCACCATTCTGCTGGCGGTGGTTTTCCTGGGAATCAAGAGCTATGAGTACCGGGATAAGCTGACCCACTACGAGGTGGAACTCAAGAACGGCCAGCTTGCCGATGGGCATCTCGTCCGGCGCGAGGCCTCGGGCGCGGTCGTCCTCCACGGGCGCCTGGTCCAGAGCCGCGCGGAACTGATGGACGGCCGCAAAGCCCACGGCGAACGCCAGGAATTAACCATTGCGAAAGCCGACATCGTCCGGATGCAGAACTATGGCCCGGCGCATAACACGTTCCTGGCGTTGTATTTCACCCTCACCGGACTGCACGCGCTGCACATCATCGGGGGCCTGGTGGTGATGAGTTACCTGTGGGGCCCGGGCAGCCGGATGTGGAAGACGAACCCCGAGCGGTTCACCAACCGCGTGGAGGTGGCCGGGCTTTTCTGGCATTTTGTGGACTTGGTGTGGATTTTTCTCTTTCCAACACTATATTTGATTTGAAGTATGAGCGAAACGCATGTTGAGGCTTTTGGAAGCTACGCCCGCCGCTGTGGGGCGGTGTTCCTGGCGGTGGTCTGCGGCACGCTGATCATGGTGGGCGCTTCCTACGCCCCGCTTGCCAGCCGGCCGTTGGTGATCGGGTTCATCCTCGCCGCCGCTTCGGTGAACGCCTTCCTGGTGGCCGGGTACCTGATGCACCTCATCACGGAGAAGAAGATGATTTTCGCGGTGCTGGCGTTGACGGCGTTCCTCTTTGTGGTGCTGATGGGGTTATCCGTCTGGGCCTCCCGGGATGTGCCGGCGATCCTGGCGCCCGCGTTGAAATGATTGCGTATGTCGCTGAAAGCTTTCCACCTGGTATTTGTCACGCTTCTGAGCGCCCTGGCGTTCGGCTTCGCCGGGTGGCGTTTCACAAACTATTCCGCCACCGGAGCGGGTTCCGAACTGGCCTGGGCGGCCGGGTCGGTGCTGGCCGGTCTGGCGGTGATCTTCTATGGGCTGCAGTTTTTGAAGAAGCTGAAAAACGTGAGTTTTTTATGAGTGACACGTGGCGATTTTGCAGGATGGCCTTGACGGTGTCGCTGGTGTGGGCGGCGCGCCCGGATGCCTGGGCTTGCGCGGCCTGCTTTGGACAGCAATCCGATTCCCCGATGGCCGTGGGGATGAATTGGGGGATCATGAGCCTGCTGGTGATCATCCTTGCCGTGCTGGGCGGAGTGGCTGGGTTCTTTGTGTTTATTGTCCGAAGATCAGGAAGCACCCTTCCCTTTGGCGAACCCGGCGGCCCTGAAACGGCCGATCCGCACCCACAGGCTCAGACTTGAAGGGAACAATATGGAGTTTTTAAACAAGTTGCTGGGGCTGCCGGTGATGGCTTCCGAACAGGCGGTGGAGGTGAACCGGTTGGTCATTTATATCCACTGGCTGATGATCGTGCTCTTCGTCGGCTGGTTCATCTACTTTCTGTTTGCGATTTGGAAGTTTCAACGCCGGCGGCATCCCAAAGGGGATTACGTGGGGGTGCGGAACCACGCCTCCAGCTACCTCGAGTTTACGGTGGCGGGCGTCGAGGCCGCCCTGCTGCTTTTTGTCGCCATCCCCATTTGGGCCCGGGCGGTGGACAAATTCCCCAAAGAAAGCGAGTCCACGGTGTTTCAGGTAATGGGGCAGCAATTTGCCTGGAACGCGCGGTATCCCGGCCTGGACGGCGTGTTCGGAAAACAGGATGTGCGCCTGGTGAAAACCGACAACACTTTTGGCGTGGACCCGAATGATCCCGCAGGCAAAGACGACGTGGTGGTGCTGAATGAGATGCATGTGCCGGTGAACAAGCCGGTGATCGTGCAGGTGTCCTCGAGGGATGTGATCCATTCTTTCAAAGTGCTGGCCATGCGGGTGGCCCAGGACGCCGTGCCGGGCATGCGCATTCCCGTTTGGTTTAAACCCACCAAAGAAGGCCGTTTTCAGGTGTATTGCGCCCAACTTTGCGGCAATGGCCACGCCGCCATGGCCCAGGGCGTCATCGTGGTCGAAAGCGAAGCCGCCTATAAGACCTGGCTCGCCTCCAAAACCGGCGGCGCAAGCGTGAGTTTCGAGTAATGGCTCGAACGGGCCCGTGGCACCCCGCTGAGACGGCGGGCTGATGAAAGACGGCGCGCCTCGCATTCTCGGCTTCTTTTTGGACTCCTGCTTGCTATTCTTTGAGGGTTGCGATGATCAGCGCCATCGAGTCCCAATTATCCGGTTCAGATGCCGACCTCCTTGGGGAGGTCCAGCGTATTTTTTCACCGGAAGGCGTGCTGTCCCGCTCCTCGAATTTCGAATACCGCCCGCAACAGCAGGAGATGGCGGTGGCGGTGGCCAAAGCGCTTGAAGATGGGGAACACCTGGCGGTGGAGGCGGGCACCGGGGTGGGCAAGAGCCTCGCGTATCTGGTGCCGGCGATTCTCTATGCGGTGCGCAACAAGAAGAAAGCCGTCATCTCCACGCACACCATCAACCTGCAGGAACAGCTTATCCTGAAGGATTTGCCGATGCTCAAGCAGGTGATGCCCGTGAATTTCACCTCCACCATGCTGAAAGGCCGGGCCAACTACCTTTGCACCCGCCGCCTCCAGAAGGCCATGCAGCAGTCCGGGAATCTCTTCACCGACAACGAGGCCCAGGAACTCCAACGCATTTACGAATGGTCCAAAACCACCGATGACGGCAGCTTGTCCGACTTCGAAATCGAGCCGGACCCCAAGGTTTGGGCGCAGGTTTGTTCCGAACGCGGCTTGTGCTCTCCCAAGACCTGCGGCCCGCCATCCGATTGGTGCAAGGACCATCCGCCGTGTTTCTTCCAGCGCGCCCGCGGGAGGATTCTGGCCGCCGACGTGCTGGTGCTCAATCACACGCTGTTTTTCACGTTGTTGGGCGGCATCGAGGAGGAGTTGGAAGAGGGCATCCTCCTGCGCAACGATTTCGTTATTTTCGACGAGGCGCACACGATGGAAAGCGTGGCGTCGAAGCACATTGGCCTGAGCGTCTCCAGCGGACAACTGCGCTACTCCTTAAACCGGCTGTGGAACCCGCGCACCGAGAAAGGGCTGCTCGCCACTCTCCGCCGCGGAGGAGAGGTCCGCCTGGTGGCGGACCTGCTGCATGAATCCGACACTTTTTTTGCGAGCGTCGAGGGGGCCTGCGAAGAGATTCAAAAAACGTCGCGCAGCCCGGTCGAAGCGGGGGCGGGCCGGAAACGGGAATGGAGCGAGCTGCGCATTCGCCGCCCGGAACTGGTGAAGGACAATGTCACCCTGCCCATTCAACGCCTGCGGGAATCTGTCAGCGATCTCATCAAGACCAGCGAGGACAAGGACATGGGCCAGGAACTCATGGAATGCAACCGGCGCCTCGCGGAGTTGAAGGATGAAGTGGCGGTGTTCCTGAACCAGACTTCGGAGGATTACGTTTATTGGGTGGAGCGCGGCGGGCGCAGCCAGCGCATGATCTCGCTAAACGCGGCCCCCATCGATGTGGCGGAGTTCCTGCGCCGCCGGTTGTTTGGCGCCGACACTTCGGTGATCATGACCAGCGCCACCTTGTCCGTCACGGGCAGTGCGCCGGCGGTTCCGGCGCCCGGCGCCAACCCCAAACCTCCCACCCGGCGTCCGGCCCGGCCCGCGGCCCCGGCCTTCCCCGGCCTGGATTACTTCACCAAACGCGTGGGGGCCGAATCCGCCCGGCGGCTGCAAGTGGATACTCCCTTCGATTATGCCCGGCAAATGAAGCTCTACGTGGTCGGCAAAATGCCCGATCCCCGCGAGGCGGGCTACCGCGACGCTTTGGTCCGGTGGGTCGAACATTTTGTCCGGCTGACCCATGGCAAGGCCTTCGTGCTATTTACCAATTCCCGGCTTATGCAGGAAACCGGCGAGTTGATGCAATCCTTTTTCGAGGAACTGGGCGTCAACTGCCTGATCCAGGGCACCGGCACCCCGCGCTCGCTCATGCTGGAGAAGTTCAAGAACGACGTCGATTCTGTCCTCTTCGGCACGGACAGTTTCTGGCAAGGCGTGGATGTCCCCGGCCAGGCCTTATCGAACGTGATCATCACCCGGCTGCCGTTTGCCGTGCCCGACCATCCGCTCATCGAAGCGCGCATCGAAGCCATCGAAGCCCGGGGCGGCAATCCGTTCATGGAATTCTCCCTGCCGGAGGCCATCCTCAAGTTCCGGCAGGGCGTCGGACGCCTCATCCGCACCAAGACCGATTCCGGAATTATTGTGACCCTGGACAACCGCATTCTTACGAAGAAATACGGCCAGGCTTTTCTCGATGCGCTGCCCAAATGCCCGGTGGAAATTGTCTGAGAACCTTCTATGAAACCCGTTCGGGGTTTACGATTCAGCGGGTCGGGAGGCCTAACCACGCTCAAGCGCGGCCCCCAAACCCGTCATCCCTCGCGCCCGGGCAATCCATTCTTCAACAACGCGCTCCGGGAGCGCCTCAATCATCAATCGCCTGCATCACCAGGAGCCGGAAATCATCGCCGGTGCGGTCGCCTTTTGCGCCCTGGGTTTGTTTCATCAGAATGCCGATGACCTTTTCCCGCGGATCGGCAAAATATTGAGTGTTAAAATAACCCCCCCAGTTGAAAGTCCCCACGCTGCCTCGTCCGCCTTTGTCGTTACCCGCTTTGGTCAGCACATTGAAGACCAGGCCGTAGTAGCTGTCGGCGTTCGGCGCGGTAATGCCCGGCATATGGTTGGCCATGACGGTTTCCACGGTCGTGCGGCTTAAAATGCGCGAGCCGTTGAGTTCGCCGCCGTTCAAATACATCTGCAGCAACGTGGCGTAATCCAGCGCTGTGCTCGACAGGCCGCCCCCGCCGGAAAAGAACATTTTCGCCCCTTTGACCGGGTAGTCAGGATCATAAAAGGTCACCGGCTGATAGGCCCAGCGTCCATCCCGGGGCGTTTGCACCGGGACCAGGCGCGCCGCTTTATCGTCAGGCAGGTAGAACCAGGTGTCGTTCATCCGGAGCGGCGCGAACAGGTGCTGGCGCAGGTATTGGTCAAACGGCTGGCCCGACACCAGCTCCACCAGGCAGCCGATGACATCCAGCCCTTCGCTGTAGGTAAAACGTTCGCCCGGGTTATGGTGCAGCGGCAGCCCCGCCAGTTTTTTGATGTTATCCCCGATCCGCACCGGGTCCGTTGTGAACGCGTCCACAATCCCGGCTTTGGCGTATATCTTTTTGATCCGTTCATCACCGTCGATGGCTCCATAACCAATGCCGGAAGTGTGCGTGAGCAGATGACGAATGGTGATCTCGGTCTTCGCCGGCTCCGTGGTGTAGTTATCCGCCGATTCAAACGTCTTGAGCACCTTCGGATTCTTGAACTCCGGAATGAACCGCGAAATCGGATCATCCAGGCGAAACTTGCCTTGTTCCCAGAGCATCATGGCCGCCGTCGCGGCGACCGCTTTGGTCTGGGAGGCTATGCGAAAGATAGCATCCCGCTTCAACTCGCGCCGGGTGGTGTTGTCCGCCAGCCCAAACGACTTGTAATACACAATCTTCCCGTTCCGTGCCACCAGGGCCACCAGGCCCGGCACCGCGTTCTCGGCAATGGCTTTTTCGCACATGGCGTCGATTCGCGCCAGGCGCTCGGCGGACATCCCGACGCTCTTGGGTGAAGCCTCAGCCAGCGGCCGCGAAACCTGCCGGCTGGGGGTTTGAGCGCCCGCGCCCAGGGTGACCGCCAACATCACGACCGCCAGCCATTTCACGCCAAAATTTCGATGCATATCAGGCAAAAGCTATTGATGCGCGCTGAACGGGACAAGCAAAAGAAAAGAGGCCGGTTAATGAGCTTGTCACATTTCCAGTGGGTATTAGCCGGTGACGTTTTGCTGGGCGACCTGGTGCCGGATCGCCCGGGACGTCGCGAGCCGAGAGCCGGGAAGCGTCGACCTAAACCTTACCCACTGTTAACGTGCCATCGCCACAGGTTCAGGAAAATCGAGCACCGTGATAATCACTATCGTAAAAAGAAACCCAATCCGAAACACCGCAAAATCAAAGGGGCTTAACTAAGGGCCATTCCGGTCTGACCCGTCGACTAAATCGTTACCTTTTTAAGCCACTCGGGGTGCGTGAGAAAGTTCTTGCGGTTGGCAGCGGTTTCGTATGTTCTTTTCCGGCAGCCCGAGCTGGAAGGTGAAGCAAAATCATGAATGCTAACCTAATCTAATTGTATGGCGACTAACCAGATTTTTTAACACATCCGATTGGTTTGGCTATGGTCTTTCCCCTTCCGCACATGCCTCGCAAAGTCCAATTATCCGGGAGCGATGTGCTTAACGGGGTCATAACGTAACGGGGTCAGACCGGCGGTCTGACCCCTCAAACGAACTGAATTTTGGGAAGCATTCTTGGACGCACGCGACATTCTAAGATAATGCAGAAATGGTTCCGAATAAGTGTGGTGGTGATAGCGGTGGTGGTTTGCCTACTCGCTTATTTCAAGAGAGCACCGGAATCAGGGTTGAACGCACCAGAGGGTCGCGCCAGCCTGGCGGAAGATCAAACGAACTCTGGCCGACCATTGCACCAAGGCGAAAGAATATCTCCAATTGCGCCAGCACCTCGCTCTACCTCATCCTCCGGGTCGTCGTTAAATTCCAATAAGGACAAGCGGCGAGCACAGCTTGTTGATCTCCTTCGCCAAGCCAACCAGCCGGTTGAGTTTTACGGGCAAGTGTTGGATCAAGAGGACCATCCAATCGCGGGCGTAAAGGTGACCATGAAGCTATCGGCAGTGCGAGAGCGAATTCCAGGGCTTCCGGATGGCGTGTTTGAAGATCATACCGGGATCACAGACGATTACGGACGATTCAAGCTGGACAGAACTGAAGGCACTCTGCTGACCATTAAGTCCTTGGAAAAGGAAGGCTACGAATCTTCTCGCAAGCCGTTTCCTTACTTTTGGTACCGGACAGGCGAACCTGAACGGCACAATCCCAAGTCGAACTCACCAATCGTCTTCCGCATGTGGAAGAAACTGCCTGCAGAGCGGCTAGTGCATGCCAATGCCTTCTACGGCATTGTGCCCGATGGGCGGCCTTACACCATCGATCTCCTGGAGCGGAAGAAACGTGAGGGCCTCGCAGTCGGTGATCTCATTATCCAAATTGCTAGAGCCAAGGGCTCGGGCCAATCCAAATACGATTGGTCCTTCAGTATCGAAGTGATCGGCGGGGGCATTCTCGAAAGCACGAATGAATTCATGTTCCTGGCACCTGAGCATGATTATTACCCGAGCTTTCGCTTCGTTGCTCCGGCGGCTCAACCTGGTTGGAAGGAACGAGTTACGAAAGATTTCTATGTAAAATCGCGAAATGGACAGGTTTTTACGCGTATGCTGGTGGAAGTGTTCTCCGACTATCAGAATCAAGCAGTCTTTAGCGTGGACTATTACTCCAATCCCAGCGGCTCTCGGGTGCTGGAATACGATCCGTCCCAAAACTGGATAACACAGTGAGAGTTGGACGGTCGGTCCGACAAGCGACAATGAGAGGAGTAAAAGCAAGGCCAGGCTTGACCGGAGGGCCGCTTTATTTTGGCTTGCGATGGGCTACGAAACCCGCGTCAGCCAGGCTGTCAGCGTCGTTGAATCATCGCGCCAGGCGTCCTACAGCGGCTGGAGAAGAAGTTGACTCGATATGGGGTAGAAACAATGAACACTATAATTGTCCATTGTCAGACCGACCCTGGCACGGTGTTGCAGAGGTTCGATTTGAACAAACACCTGGCGGGGAGCCTGGGGCTTTATCGGGGGAATGGTGATTACGAGGTGGTGGTGGAATTGGACGTCTGGGGGGGCTGATGACGTGCGGGGCCGGCGATTGCATTCGAGCCAGAAGTTGACCAGCCACCCGGGGGGGGGGTGGACTCACCGTGCGGCTGCGTTTGAAGAGTTTGGAGGAGGTGGAGCGGTGGATTTTGAGTATGGGACCGCACGCAACTGTGATCCGGCCGGAGGAGCTTCGGCAGCGATATGGTGGGGGCGGTGGGGAAAGGATGAAGGATGAAGTGGGAGGAATGGTCGGGGGGGGCTATTACCCATTGGAGATTGGAGATTTCAAAGGTAACTCCTTTACCGCACCGGGAAAGGGCGCGCCGTGTTAGAGGCGAGGGGCAGTACTTGGGCGGTGTCATCACCGAGAGTAAGAGCAACGAGATCCCGGCGGCCCGCCAAGTGCTGCGGGGGCTGGATCTCAACGGCAAGATCGTGTTGAGCGATGCCCTCCATACTCAGGTGGACACGGGTCAGCAGATGGTCTTTGACCAGGGCGGCGACTACCTGATGACCGTCAAGGGCAACCAAGACCTGAGTCGGGTCAGAACACCCAACGCCGCCCTCGTGCTCGGAATGATCCGGCGAGTCGTGCTCAGCTTGGCCAACGCGACCGTGGATAAAGCCCGCAAAGCCAATTCGAAGACCAAATACAATACCAAAAGCTTCCGCCAGCAGTTCCTCTCTGCGCGGGGCGGTCGAGAACGGCTCCAGGCACTAATTCTGGCCAAAAACCCTGCTGTGCTGCACTTACCATCATGAAAAGACGCGTCCTAGCCCCGCCGGCTCTGCAAGAATCACATCTTGACGACATGCGCGCTCCCAGTAGAATGCGCCCGTGATAAGTGGGATATCAAAAGGAGTTCTCCATCACCTGCTGGGCGTAGTATGCCCGGGATCCCGGGAAATGCGTTCAAG
Organism: Verrucomicrobiota bacterium; assembly: GCA_038209025.1. Lineage (GTDB taxonomy): Bacteria > Verrucomicrobiota > Verrucomicrobiia > Limisphaerales > UBA8199 > JBBQYD01. The sequence continues at coordinate 28,440 of JBBQYD010000003.1, forward strand.
CAAGTCCGTGTCTATTAATCTTACCCAAGAAACCAATCGTTAACAATCACCACCCCCATGTTCACTAGCAACTTGAATGTTCTGCATTCGCGGGCGTCCGCAACGCCCCCCTGGCAACTCTTGCTGAAGCGCATCGTATTTGTGTGTACTGCACTGGCGGCAGCCACCGCCATTGAGGTCAGGGCCGGAACTCAATACTGGGACCCGGACGGCGATCCTTCGAACAATAACGTGGGCGGCACGGGCACTGGAGCCCTGGGCGCCATCGCGTCACCTATAGGCCCCATATCCTGGGAATGGGCCCTTTGGACGGACGACAGCAACCTGCCCGCGTCTATCAATAACACCCTCGTCAGCTTTAACGAAGGGGACGACGTGATATTCTGGGGAACAAACCAACCTGTGGTCGGCAGCACACCTACGATCAAGATCGAGCTGAACTCCGCCCACACGGTCAATAGCATGTCGTTTTACAGCATCCTGATCACTAATCTTGCCTACAACTACACGCTCCTTCCAGGGACCGGGGACATCCCCTACATCACGAACATAACCGGCGTCATTAATACCGACGGCGGACCGGAGAGCTACAAATTCCCAACTGTCGGGTTGGTTTCGACTATTGGGGTGCCTCTGGTTAGCACGAATGGCTTCAAGAAGCTCGGTAACGGTTCGCTTACGATTAAGACCAATATGATAATCTCTGGCGGACCCATAATCATAGACGGAAGGACCCGCCCGGGCTTTGGCGGCAACATTATGTTGCCCACTGCCGCGCAATGGAACGTGACCGCAAACGGCCCTTACCAGCCGTTTCCCCTGGACGCCCAGATCATCATAACTAACGGCGGGTCAATCTCGCTTAACGGCACGCGCCTGGTCTCGAATAAGCCTATCATAGCCTGGGATGGCACCATCGGAGGCACTGGCGGTGTGCAGGCGCCGCAGTTTATCCTGAGAACGACCAGGTTCGGCTGGAACGCTTTCAGCGGAGTGATGGAAGACGATGGGACCGGCAACACGACGATGCTTAAGACGGGCAACACTTACATCCTCATGTACACTGTGGCGAACAATTATAAGGGCGGCACCATAATCAGCCAGGGCGAAATTCAGTGGGTTTACTGCACGGCTACGGCCAGTTGTCTCGGCACCAACACCATCACCTTGGGCGATGCCAATACGGGCACCAATGATGTCGGGTTGGGCCGCGCTGGCGCCGCCCCGACCGTCACGAACACGAACCTTGCAAACAACATCGTTGTCAGCTCAGACGGCACAGGCCGGGTATTTATCGGTAACCAGTCCTGCAACGGCGTCATCCGTATGAGTGGCAATGTCACCCTGAACCGGTCGGCCATCCTGGGTGGCTCGGGAAGCGCCGTGAATGGGCCCAACTATACTATCGCCCAGCGAGGCACGATCTTCGAGGGCGTGATCAGTGGTCCGGGAGGCGTTAGCGTGCAGGGGGCTTCGGGCCTTTTCTACAGCCCGACAGATCCATACGTATCCCCTCAGGTATGGTATTCCGGCGGCACAGTTAAACTGACCAACCCGGGCAACTCTTATTCGGGCGGCAGCTCTGTGAATTGGGGAACGCTCCAGGCCGGAGCCGATGGCGCCCTCGGCACCGGCAGTGTCACCGTCAACAGCCCGGGCATTCTGCTGCTTGATACCGCTCAAGGCATGGCTGCAAACGCAAACCTGACTCTCGGTGGGGCAACGCCGCGGGTAGCCCTCAGCTTTGCCGGGACCTGCACAATCAATGCTCTCTCACTGGACGGCGGCATGACCTATGCCACTTCCGGCACGTTCGGTTCACCGACCTCCGATGCTGCCAACCAGAGTTCGCTCCTCACGAACAACGGTGTGCTCAAGATCGTCACTAGCCAGACCGGATCGGCCACCATGCTGGCCTCTTCGCGCAATCCGGCGAACCTGAACGCTATTTATGACGCCACCGTGCAGTTTACCACAACTGTGGGCTCCGTCGGAGCGGGCAACCCGACCGGAACCGTGACGTTCCAAAACGGCGCGGCGGTTTTGGGCACAGCCCCATTAGTCGGGGGTGTCGCTACTTTCACAGCCAGCAACCTGCCGTCGGGCACAAATGCCATCACCGCACGCTACAGCGGTGATGCCAACTTCGTCCCCAGCGGGGCTGCCTTGTCGCAGATCGTCTATACCGGCCTGAACACGACAAACGTGGCGACGGGCATTACGACCAGCGCGCCCGGTTCGTTCAATCTTGCATTTCAGGGCACGCCCGGCGTGTACTACTTGGTTGTAACCTCAACCAGCATCGAGAAGCCTGTGGCCCAGTGGACTCCTGTTCCCGGCAGCACGACAGTCGTGAGCGATCCTGCGGGCACCTGGAGCATCACCGTCACGAACATGGGCTCCGCTGCGCAGTACTACCGGGCCATGGTGGCCGGCACGTCTCCTTAGGGATGTCCCTTAAGGGTTTGGATAACTAAGCCAGGGATTCACGCGCGCACCGCTTATCGCAGCGGTGCGCGCAAAACCAAATCAACAGCAAATGACAAATCGCAGAGAATTCCTACGGCGGGTGGCGGCAGCCAGTGTTATCAGCACGATGCCTTCGGCTCTCCTGGCCCAGGAAAAACCGGAACGCCGGATGATCTGGGCCAATCTTTTGCATCTGAGCTATAACATGTGGGAGGATAATGTCCCCGAGAAATACAGGGATGATAACTATGTGTGCACCACATGCGACGAGGCCAGGAATTGGGCGCAGGGCTACAGGCCTTACTTGACTTTCGACGAAGGCGTGTGGAACGCTCTGTTGAAAGAGATGGCTGCGGCCGGCATGAATATGGTGATGATTGATCTCGGGGACGGGGTTCAGTATGAGAGCCATCCCGAGATCGCGGTGAAGAACGCCTGGTCAACTGCAAAGCTGAAAGCAGAGCTGGCGAAAATACGCAAGCTCGGCCTGGAGCCGATACCGAAACTGAATTTTTCGACGACTCACGATAGCTGGCTCGGCCCCTATTCCCGGATGGTCTCAACGGATGTTTATTACGGAGTTTGTCGCGACCTGATAAACGAGGTGATCGCGCTGTTCAATAAGCCGCGGTTTTTCCATTTGGGTATGGACGAGGAGCGGGCGACCCACCAGGGGAATCAGAATCATGTTGTGTTGCGTCAGGGCGACCTGTGGTGGGGGGATCTCTATCTTCTCATTGGTGAAGTGGAGAAGAACGGGGTGCGTCCGTGGGTGTGGTCGGATTATGCGTGGAACAGGCCTGAGGTGTTCTTCAAAAAAATGCCCAAGTCGGTTCTCCAGAGCAACTGGTACTACAGCTACAGTTTTGACCTGAATAATATTATAGAACCGAACAAGACGTACCTTAAGCTGTATAATGCCCTTGAGGAGCATGGGTATGACCAGGTGCCGACGGGCAGCAATCATGGTGAACCTCACAATTTTGAAGCCACGGTCGATTACTGCAAAAATATTATTGATCCTTCGAGGCTTCACGGGTTCATGACGGCTCCGTGGAGACCGACTCTTCCCCCATGCCTGGAACGGCATAAAGAAGCAATCGCACAGGTGGCGCGGGGGATTAAGAAGTTCTCCGGCAAATGATGGGAGGGCGCCGCCAGGTATGGCGGGTAGGCAAGTGCGCAGCGTCGGTCCGACAATCGACAATGAGAGGAGTAAAAGCAAGGCCAGGCTTGACCGGAGAACCGCTTTATTTTGGCTTGCGATGGGTTACGAAACCCGCGTCAGCCAGGCTGTCAGCGTCGTTGAATCATTGCGCCACGGCGGCCTACAGCGGCTGAAGAATGAGCGGATTCCGGTTCAGGTCTGGAGGTTCCGGGTCCAAACCGGATGCCGCCCCGGCTAAACCGTGACTATTCAGTGGCAGGGGAGCACGCCCGCCTCGTGACGATTCACGGACGGCCCGGTCCAATTCCACAGATGACAGAAGTGATTGATATCAACAAAGCCGCAAAGCGCGGACCGGGAGGCGGTTCCAGGCGGGAAGCCTTCACACTCATGGAACTCTTGGTGGTGATCGGCATTATCGGCATTCTGGCGGCTTTGTTGATGCCAGCGCTTTCCGCAGCCAAGGCCTACGCGCACTCGACGACCTGCAAAAACCACCTGCGCCAAATGGGCGTGGCTTTGCAACTCTATGTGCAGGAGAACCAGAGCAAATATCCGCTATACGCGTGCCGGATCGCCCCGGTGCCGCGCGGAACGACTGCGGGTGACGACTGGGAGCTTTGGTCAGGACAGCTCTTGGCTTATTACCCGGTTAAGTGGACAAACGCGGCATATCATTGCCCGGGATACAAAGGGTTAATTGCCTTAAAGCGAGGTGGTGAAGCCCGAGGCAGCTACGCCTACAATGCGCGCGGTGTGATCGGCAATATTAAACCGCTGTGGGGGCCGCTGAATCATCCTGCCCTGAACTACGGACTGGGAGGAGTGTACTCGTGGCGTCCCGGGCGCCAGAAGGATGCGCCGATTCCTGAAACGCCCGTGCGCGTGCCGAGCGAGATGTTCGCCATCGGCGAGTCCAGATTTATCAAGGGCACCGGGAGAATCGGCGGCACGAGCTACCCATTTAGCGGTGGCAAGGACTACATGATCTGCGGCTTTCTTGGGGACAAATGGAAGGGCGTGGCTTTTGACCCGGCCCGACATGGCAAGAACTACAATCAGCTCTATTGCGATGGGCATGTGGCCGGGATGAGTCCCCGGGTGCTGTTCGATCCCGCCAAAACCGCCGCGCAGTGGAACACTGACCACCAGCCACACCCCGAGGTGTGGGAATTGTGGCGGCCTTACTGAGGAACCAACTTCCGCTGGACTGTTCAGCCCGCAACCCTGCGCGGCCCGGCACGCCGACGGCGGCGGATTGCCACCGATTTACTTGGCTTATCCATGAGCATAGGATGTGTCTCACATATTATGCTAACATCAACTCAAGTCGGCTTGACATTTGTGGCTCCAATATTAAATAGCATCAAGTTGACTCCATGATAATCAATGGTTAAGCATCTGAGCCAAACATCGGAGGTTCCACACATGAAAAACAAAAAGCCGGGAGTGATCGTGGCGGTCCTCGCGGCCGTCGCGCTGCTCTTGGCGGCGCTCGCTCTCCCGCCCCGGCTGCTCCAGTGGACGCGCCGATTGCGCGTCTGTTGACAATCTAACACCATTGCCCCGGCGTGCCTGAACCGGAGCGGGCGGGCAAAG
>JBBQYD010000004.1:0-31538 GCA_038209025.1 Verrucomicrobiota bacterium
TCGCCAGCCTGGTCGGCCACATCATCAACAATCTGAACGGCAGCCAGGTGCTCATCACGGCGGATCACGGCTTCCTGTTCCAGGAGTCCGCGCCCGAACCGACCGACAAGAGCGCCCTCGCGGACAAGCCGGACGGCACGGTCATCGCCAAGAAGCGGTATCTCCTGGGCCACAAGCTGCCGGAGCACGACAGCGCCTGGCACGGGTTCACCGCCACAACGGCCAGCGCCGAGGGCGACATGGAGTTTTGGATTCCGAAGGGCGTGAACCGGTTCCACTTTACCGGGGGTGCCCGGTTCATCCACGGCGGGGCGATGCTCCAGGAGGTCGTGGTGCCGATCATCGAAGTAAAGGCCGTCCGGGGAAAGGCCGCGCAATCCACCAAGGGCAGGCAGGTCGCGGTTCACGTCCTGGGCACCAACCACAAGATCACCACGCCGCGCCATCGGTTCGAGCTGCTCCAGACCGAGGCGGTGAGTGACCGGGTCAAAGCCATCACGCTCAAAGCGGCGATGTACGACGGGGACGAGGCCGTTACGAATATCGAGACGGTCACGTTCGACAGCGCCTCCGACAACATGAACGAGCGGAAGAAATGGGTGTCGCTCGTCCTGTTGGATCGGCCATACGACAAACACAAACCTTACCGCCTGGTGCTCCGGGAAGCCGAGACCGGCATCGAGCAGCAGAGCGTTGAGGTCAGCATAGACAGGGCCTTTACCGATGACTTTTAACCGCGGAATATTTAACCGCTAATTTTCACTAATTAACACTAACGAGGATTCAATTAGCGAAGATTAGTGAAGATTAGTGGTTGTTGTTTTTTATGATGCAAGCAAACGATATGCGGTGCGATAGCCGTAATCTTGACGATCTGCTGAACCGGCACTTCGCTGGCCGGGTCGTTCGCAAAGACCTCACCAAGCTGGTGAAGGAGGGCGCGAACGTGCCCGTTTACGTGCTGGAATATCTGCTCGGCTCGCACTGCGCCACGAACGACGAGCAGGTGATCCAGGACGGGCTGAAGACGGTGAAGCGCATCCTGGCGGAGAACTACGTCCGGCCCGATGAAGCCGAGAAGGTAAAGTCCACCGTTCGGGAGAAGGGCAGCCTCAAGATCATCGACAAGGTCACGGTCACGCTGAACGAAAAGCGCGACGTGTATGAAGCGGTGTTGAGCAACCTGGGCACCAAGGAAATTGAGGTCAACAGCTCGTTCGTGAAGAAATACGAGAAGCTGCTGGCGGGCGGCATCTGGTGCATCATCACCCTGCACTACTTTTACGAGGAAGGGCAGAAGTCATCGCCGTTCGTCATCGAGGACTTGAAGCCGATCCAGATGCCGAACATGGACATGGAGGCGTTCTTCACCGGGCGCAAGGCGTTCACCGAGGACGAATGGCTCGATGTCCTGCTGCGCTCGACCGGGATGGAGCCGACCAACTTCGACAAGCGGGTCAAGTGGCACCTGCTGGCGCGGATGATCCCGCTGGTCGAGAACAACTACAACCTGTGTGAGCTTGGCCCACGCGGCACCGGCAAGAGTCACATCTACAAGGAAATCAGCCCGAACAGCATCTTAATTTCGGGCGGTCAGACCACCGTGGCCAACCTGTTCTACAACATGAGCAGCAGGCGCGTCGGCCTGGTCGGCTTGTGGGACGTGGTTGCCTTCGACGAGGTCGCGGGCATCTCGTTCAAGGACAAGGACGGCGTCCAGATCATGAAGGACTACATGGCGTCGGGGTCGTTTGCCCGTGGCAAGGATTCCGTGAACGCCTACGCCTCGATGGTCTTCGTCGGGAACATCAACCAGCCGGTGGATACGCTGGTCAAGACAAGCCATCTGCTCGCGCCGTTCCCGGAGACCATGATTGACACGGCGTTCTTCGACCGGTTCCACGCCTACGTGCCCGGCTGGGAAGTTCCGAAAATGCGCCCGGAGTTTTTCACGAACCAATACGGGATGATCGTGGACTACCTGGCCGAGTTCATGCGCGAGATGCGGAAGCGCACCTACGCCGACGCCATCAACAAGTTCTTCAAACTCGGTCGGGACTTGAACCAGCGCGACACCATCGCCGTGAAGCGCACGGTGTCGGGCCTGCTCAAGCTGCTTTACCCGAACGAGGAATACGACAAGGAAGGTGTCCGGCGCTGCCTGGAATACGCGCTGGAAGTCCGCCGCCGCGTGAAGGAGCAACTGAAGAAGATCGGCGGCATGGAGTTTTACGATGTCCACTTCAGCTACATCGACCTGGAGACGAACGAGGAGAAGTTCATCAGCGTCCCGGAACAGGGCGGCGGGTCGTTGATCTCGGACGGGCCGATGAACCCCGGCGTGCTCCACATCGTTGGCACCGGCAGCGGCGGTCTCCTGGGCCTCTACCGGGTTGAGACCCAGGTCACGCCTGGCAACGGAGGGCTGAAGTTGTCCGGCCTCGGCTCGCATGGCGGAGCCAAGGAGGGGGTGAAGGTCGGCTTCGACTACTTCCGGGCCAACGCCTCGCGGGTGAGCGCCTCGATCAAGCCGGGCGAGCACGACTATCACTTCCACGTCGTAGAGCTGCACAACTCCGGCCCGACGACGGCGATGACCCTGGCGACGTTCGTGGCGCTATGCTCCGCCGTCCTAGGCAAGCCGATCCAGACGCAGATGGTCATCCTGGGCAGCATGAGCCTGGGCGGCAACCTGGTGCCCGTGGAGAACCTGGCGCAGGCGATGCAGGTCGCCTTCGACGCTGGTGGCAAGCGCATCCTGCTGCCGATGGCAAGCGTGACCGACATCCCCACCATCCCCGGAGAGCTGTTCGCCAAATTCCAAACCAGCTTCTACGCCGACCCCGTGGACGCGGTCTTCAAGGCGATGGGGGTGCAGTAGGCAGGAAGCTACTCCGCCATGATAACTCAAGCCGATCCCAGACTGACCAAGGCCGACTTTGATGCCGAGCCGTGGGAACAGGCACTGGGAGCGGTGAAGGAGCCGACCTGTTTTGAGTTCTGTGGGCCACTGAAGGCGGGGATCGACGAGAGCAAGGGGGACTGGGCGGCGGCGTCTTCAATCAAACGGCAGGAACAACAGCGGGGTCGGCAGACACGCCGCGCCCGGTGGGGAATAGACCAACTCCATGTCCTCGGTTTTGCCCGGGGCCAGCGGCGGCAAAACGGCGATCACCCCCACTTCCCCCCGCTCCCGCAAGGACACTTTGTCCGACGGCAACAAGACCAGTTCCGGGGAGCCGTCGCCTCGCTTGATCATCATCGCCGCGGCAACGGCGCCGCACCATTGGTTCACCACGTCGAGTTTGCTGAATAGAATCGCCAGCTTGCGTCCATCGCTGCTCGCGCGTTTGAACTTGATCCGGTAAAGGGCGCCATAATTGCCCGCATTCACCGCATCGCGGTCCTCGATTCCATCATGCCCACGCATCCAGGGATCGCGTTTGCCATCCGCGATGACCAACTGCGCGGGCCCGCCGGCGGTGTCGATCAGGCCCCCCGGGTGTTCCGGCACAACCTTGAAATCGGCGGACAAGAACATGCCGCGCCCCGCGCCCGCCGCGCCCGTATGGCCGGGGCGCCGGGCCGACAACGGAGCGAGCGAGTCGAGCGCCGCCAGGCTCGCCTGGCCCGGATCACGCTGGAAAACCGAGACCTGCGCCGGTGCGTTCACCTCGAACTCGTAAAAGCCATGCACGAGCTGGTCTTTGGTCGCTGTGAAGGTGTCCATGGCCGGGTCCAGAACCAGTTTCCCGCCGGGAACCACGCTCCGGATCTCACCCTCGGGGTGCCCCGTAAGAAATGCGATCAGGGCATCCTTTGCCACTCGCTGATAGTCCATCCCGGGTTTCGGAAAGGCGCGGCGAAGCATCCGCACGCGCAGGGCATTCGTGCCCGGATTTCCAATCACCGCCGAGATGACTTTGCCACCCGGCGCCGGTTCCGGCACGTGATAGACATACAGGCGGATAACCCCCGGTTGCACCGTCTCTTGCAGCGCAATGCCGTTGGTGGGAAAATACTCGGGCTTGTCAGAAAACAGGAATTGCGCGCCGGCTTCAGGAAGAACCCTCACGGCCAGATGGGGCAGGGAGTGGCGGTTGGTCGCCACCGGCAATTGGAAGGCGGCTCCCGGACGCGCGGTTCTGAGCTGTTCAATATCGGTCGGCGACAACTCCGCCGCGAACAGGCAGGCGCCGCCCAGCATCAAACTGAGCATCACCAGGACACACCGGCATAGCTGCAGAACCATACAGCGTCAAATTACAAAGCCTCAGCCCGCGACGCACGGCAATTTATCGGGCGCGTTCAAGTTTCCGTCAAACCCCGGCAGCGCCGCTTGCGAACCGGCGGAACCGACCGTCCACAAAGCGCGCCCCGGGATCCCTGCGGGTTCATCAAGGTTGCTGGAATGCTCCAAAGAGCGCCTTCAACTCTTCCTCCGCCTGGTCCGGGCTGGCGAGGGTTTGGGAAATCTCCGATCGCAGAAGTGCCTTATAGCGGCGGCGCAGGCGGTGAACGGCGACGCGCACGGTCCCTTCGCCGAGGTTCAGCTCCACGGCTGCCCGGGCATAAGGCACCCGGTCGTGGTCCAGCATCAGAAAGGGGCGCAGCGACTCGAACAGCTCCGGCTTGCCATCCGCGACGAACTCGGCGCGCAGCCGCTCCAGCACCTGCTCCAGAAGGGCCACGGCCCACGCGCGATCATAGAGTTTGTCCGGGCTCAGATGATCGGGCGGTTCGACCTGGTAACGGGAATCGGCCGAGGCCCAATCCAGGGACAGCAGGGCGGCACCCCCGCCCCGCTTCTGGCACCGCGCCCGGTCATATTCGTTCGCGAGATAATGCTTCAATGACCCAAGCAAAAACGCGCGGAACCGGCCTTTCTCCACGCAGAGGCCTTCGAGATAGTTGCGCTGCAGGAACCGCGCAAAAAAGCCCTGGGTCATATCCTCGGCATCTTCCCGGGAGTAGCCCTGGCGCCGCACGTAGGCATAGAGGGGATACCAGTATAATTGGCACAGGTCCTCCAAAGCCCGCCTGGCCTCCGGTTCGGCCACCGCCCCAGCCTGAAGCACCAGTGTCCAGCGCGTCGTGGCGAAAACGGCGTTCAGCGGCAGCAGGGTCGTTGGGGGCTGGCCGCTCATCGGCGATTCGCCTTCTTTTCCGCGTCGATCACCGCGGATGCGAGGCGCGGGTCAGTCACTATCTTGAGGGCCCGGGATTGAATGTTTTCGGCTTCAAGCCTGGCTCCGGTGGCGGTGAGTATTTCGATGAGCTGGACGGTGTGGTCCACAAACCATTGGTCGGCGAACTTCGGCGGTGCCATGGGCGGAATACTGTTCGTGGGCATCCTCATTCTTGAGTAAATCCCGGCGGTGCGTTCTTCCATCGCTTTATCCCGGTCCCGCGATTTGATGATACCCTCGAAGGCGCGCTGCGCATCCGGGACGAAACTGCGGCATAGTTGATACTCCCGCTGGTTGATCAGCAACGGTTGCACGACCGGATAAACCTGCGCGGCCAGACGGGCATCCCGCACGGCCAGGTCCTTGAAAAGCTCGGAAGTTGGCGTTTCGTCGCCGAGGTATTGGTTAATGGCGCTGAACTCCGTAAAGAGCCCAAAGTAACCGTTCCCGGACTTGAACTGGCGCTGGGCACGGTCGCGGATTTCCAGCAACGCCTCGCGGGCCTTGGGGTATCTGCGGCCCAATTCCGCCCAACTTGAGAGGCAGAATGAAACCCGAACCCCGGACTGCGCGCCATCGTATTCCAAGGCATGATTGAAATACCAGATGAACCGCTGGAGCGCGTCTTCGTATCGTCCCTCCTCCGCCAGCTTTTGGGCGGCCTGGAGCACCTCGGTGGGTGAGGGTTTGTCACCTGACACCACCGTGGGCGACCAGCGTTCCGCCGAGGCGTTTGGCGCAGGCGTCATCCGAAAGCTGATACGGGCGTGGTTTTTCGAGCTGAACGCATTGGTGGCCAGGGAGGCGGACTGCGGTTCGCAGCCCGGGGCGGTCACCTGCAAAATGCCTTTGGTGGCACCCACGAGCGCGCTGTAACGGCCGTCGGCGGCAGTACGGGTCAAAACCAGCGAGGTGGATTTATCGGAACTATCGAGAGCGCGTAGTTCAGCGCCCGCCACCGGCCCGCCGGTGGTTGAATCAAGGACGACGCCCGAAACCAGGCGCCCCAAAACACCGGACAGCTTCGGACGGGAGATCAACATGACCGGCGCCAGAACAACGAGGCACAGGAGAGGGACCGCGACCTGCATCCAGTACATGCGGCTGCGCGTGGCGGCGCGGTTGTGCCGCTGGAGCCACGCGGGAACCACATTGACAACTGACACCATCACCAGGACCAGCGCGAGGAATGCCGGGTAGCCGGTATCCAGCACCGGCCCCACCCAGGGCTGGAAAAAGTCCCAAGCCTGGGGGTCCACGCCAAGGGCGCTGACCCCATGCACGGCATAGGTGCCGCCGCCAAAACCGTAATAACCGATGCCGCCGCCGCCGATGGCGATGGGCCCAACGGCACCCCCTCCGAATGCCGCGATGAGTCCGACGGCCATGCCGCCCAAGGCGAGCAAGCCCAGTCCCAGTCCGCCAAAGGCAATGACGCCCACCGCCAGTCCGCCAAAGGCAATGCCCCCGATGGCCAATCCCCCCAGGGCCACCCAGCCACGAGCGACATTTCCTATCGCGATAATGCCGGAAGCCACCCGGCGCCTGCCGGTATCCGGGTCGATTCCCGTGGCCACATGCAACCAGGGCAGGCCGCATAGCATCGCTTTGGATCTGAAATCAACCCCCGTGGTCCAGGCGGGCATGCGAATGGTGACTTCATCGGCGGCGCGCGGGGCGGGATCATTGAGGCGCTGGATTTCCGTGCTGACCTCGCTGACGTGCTGGTAGCGGCGCCGGGGCTCTTTTTCCAGGGCCTGCATGACAATCTCATCCAGGCGCACGTCCACCTGGACCTTGCGCGAGGGCGGCGCGAATTTTCCCAGCGGCAGTTCGCCGGTCAGCATTTCATAAAATACGACGCCCAGCGAAAAAATGTCGGCCCGGTGATCCACTTCCGCCGGGCGCTCCACTTGTTCCGGAGCCATGTAGTGCGGGGTGCCCATCACCTGCCCTTCAGCGGTTAACGGGGTGGCCAAAGCGACCGTGCCCGCGATTTTTGCGATGCCGAAATCGGCAATCTTCACCTTGCCGTCGCGGGTGACGAGGACGTTCTCAGGCTTGATATCCCGGTGGACGACTCCCTGGTCATGCGCATACTGGAGGGCTTCACAGATTTGCGGCACAATATCCAGAGCGGTCCGGGGGGCCAGGCGGGCGGAGGCCTGCAACTGGCGCAGGTTCAGCCCATCCACGTATTCCATGATGAAATAGTGGAAGCCGCCCGCCTGGCCAAATTCATGCAGGGCCACGATGTGCGGATGCTGCAGCCTGGCCAGGGCCCGCGCCTCGCGGGCGAACCGTTCCGTGAAGCCGGAGCCTTTGCCGTGTTGTGCGGGAAGGATTTTGAGGGCCACCATGCGGTCCAGGGCGGGCTGCCGCGCCTGATAGACCGCGCCCATGCCCCCTTTGCCCAGCAGGCGCATCACCTCCAGTTGTGGGAAGAGCCTGGCGAGTTCGGGAATCGGCGGCGGCTCAAAAGCGGGTCCGGGGGGTTGCGTGGCCGTATCCGCGGATACCCCCTGGGCAAGCAGGCAAACCGGGCACAACCCCGCCAGCGCGCCCTGGGGGAGAGGCGCATGGCATATGGGGCACTTTTCCGGGTCAGGTGTCACAGGATTTTGCGATGGCACATTCATACACCCTCTTTAGAAGCAAACGAGCCAAAACGTTACCGCGCAAACCGGGCCTTTGTTAACAGTGGATTCCAGCCCGCCGGCGTGATAAATAGAGAGAGTGCTTGGCGCACCCAACCAATCGAATACTGAGGACCGGCCACCCGCCGGGCCGTTTGGCCGGTTTTATCTTCAGGAACTGATCAGCAGCGGCGGCATGGCCGACATCTGGCTGGCCACCGACGCCGACGGCAAAGCCTACGCGCTGAGACGGATGCACGAGCGGTTGCGGTTCAACTTTCTGGCTCGGCGGCGCTTTCTGCGCGGCTGCGAAATTCTGGCCCGGATAAGCGATCACGAAGGCATCGTGGGGTATTACGAGCATGGCAAGGCGAGCGGCCGGTTTTACTGCCTGATGGAGTATGTCGAAGCGCCGAATCTGAAGGATGTGTATAGCCGTCACGACCCGGTGCTGGTCGAGAATGTGGCCCAAATCCTGATCGATATGGCCAGCGCGCTCGAGCACATGCACGAAAACGGGTATATGCATTTGGATTTCAAGCCTGAAAACGTGCTCGTGACGCGGAATGCCAGCGTGCGGTTAATTGACTTTGACCTTGCCCGGCCCATCCCGGAAAAACCCAAGAAACAGTCCGGAAAGAATCCCGGCACTCCCGCTTACATGGCCCCGGAACAGCTCCTGGGCGAGCCGATTTCCGCCCGAGTGGATATTTTTTCTTTTGGGGTGGCGGCTTACGAGTTGCTGACTAATCAAAAACCTTTTCCAGGTGAGACGCCCGGCGATATTCTGAGGCTGCAAGTGGATCGCTCGGGCTTTATCAACCCGCAGGAGCACAACCCCGATCTGCCGCATAATCTGGAGAGGATCATCCTCAAATGCCTGGAGCGCGACCCGGAGCGGCGTTATCCCTTCATTGGGGTGATGGCCCGCGAACTCAAGGCGGCGCTTTACGTCTGACCAGCGGTCTTCTCAATCATGGTGAGCCCGGCGTTTGCCCCACCGGAGCAAGCACGCGCTCAAGGCCGGTTTGGAAATTCCATCGCCGCGCCGCAACGGAATCCTTCAACCAACTGTTGCCACAAACGAAAATCGCTGGACTCTCCCTTCCCCAACGATGGTTCAGCTCGAGATTTCCGGTCATGCTGGGCACTGTCCATAAACCGGCCGATGACTGTCCTTAAAGCGGCCTCCGTCGGGACCGCGATGCGGGGGCGTGCTCTCTAAGGCTGAGGTCCCCGAGCGATTGCGCGAGGTGAATGGGTGATGACAACTTCCTCCGGACGGTCTGGCAGGGGGGCGCTCTGGATGGGAATGCGGCGCGTAATGAAGCATTGTTTCACGCGCAAAGCATTAAACGTGGCGGAAAACAAGCCGAGCGTGGCGTGGCGCGGCGGGGGACAACGATCCGCAAACTCCGGTACCGAAGCCGCAGCGGGGGCCAGTTTAGGTTTGTTCATGCGCGAAGCCATATGTCGGTAGAGGCAATGGCAAGTGCCGTGCCATCGATAATGCGGCGTCCCCATCGATGCCGCGAAGGGGCAGGCCCTGGGCGGGCGGCCACCGCCAATTCGCAACTTCACTCCGCGCGGGCGGGGGTCTATAGTGGCGTCATGTTGCGGCAGCCCTTTAATTCCATTTATGCCCATGGCTTCATTCGCGCGGCCGTGGGCGTTCCCGAGGTGAAAGTAGCTGATCCGGTTCACAACGTGGACCGCACGCTGGCCTTGGCCCACAAAGCTTGCGAGGGCCACGCCATGGTCGCGCTTTTCCCGGAGTTGGGCATCTCCGCTTACTCAAATGACGATCTCTTCCATCAGGATGCCTTGCTGGAAGCGGTGCGGGACGGCCTGGCACGGGTGGCGCAGGAGAGCCGGTCATTGACGGCGGTGCTGGTGGTCGGCGCGCCCTTGCGTTTTGACGGGGGGTTGTTCAACTGCGCGGTGGTGATGTACCGCGGCCGGATACTCGGGGTGGTGCCCAAGACGTTTTTGCCCAATTACCGCGAGTATTACGAAAAGCGGCAGTTTACCCCCGGCCGCAACGCGGTGCGCCGGGAGGTTGAGCTGCTGGGAGAGCGTGTGCCGTTCGGAAGCGGCCTGATTTTCACCGCCTCGACCATCCCGGGATTCGCGCTGCACGTGGAAATTTGCGAGGACGTCTGGGCGCCCATTCCACCCAGCACGATTGCGGCCCTCGCCGGGGCGACGGTCATTGCCAACCTCTCGGCTAGCAACATCACCATCGGCAAAGCGGAATACCGCCGCAACCTGTGCATGTCACAATCGGCCAAATGCATCGCCGGTTATCTTTACTCCGCGGCGGGGCCCGGCGAATCCACCACCGACCTCGCCTGGGACGGCCACGCCCTGGTGTGCGAGAACGGTGATTTGCTGGCTGAATCGGAGCGGTTCGCCAGCCACGAGCAGGTGCTGTTTGCCGACATTGATCTGGAACGGCTTCAACAGGATCGGATGCGGACCACCCCCTTTGGCGACAGCGTCGGCGAGTATCGTGAGCGCATCGACGCGGTGCGCCGGGTTGAGTTTGAGTTCCAAGTGCCTGAAGTGCAAGTGCCTTTGAGGCGAACGGTTGACCGCTTCCCGTATGTGCCCAATCAAGCCGGGGAGCGCAACTTGCGCTGCTATGAGGCGTATCACATCCAGGTGCATGGCCTGATGAAGCGGCTGGTAAGCGCCGGCTTGAAGAAAGTGGTGCTGGGCGTCTCCGGCGGGCTGGATTCCACCCAGGCTTTGATCGTGGCGGCCAAAACAATGGACCGGCTGGGGTGGCCGCGCAAAAACATTCTCGCCTATTCGCTCCCGGGCTTTGCCACCAGCAAGCGCACCCGCACGAATGCCCTGCGCCTCATGGAGGCGCTGGGGGTGACGGTCGGGGAGATCGATATTCGCCCCTCGTGTGAGCAGATGTTCCGGGACATCGGGCACCCGTTCGCACAGGGCAACCCGGTGTATGATGTGCCGTTTGAGAACGTGCAGGCGGGCGAGCGAACCTCGCATCTGTTCCGGCTGGCGGGCATGAACCAGGCGCTGGTGCTCGGCACCGGCGACTTAAGCGAACTGGCACTGGGCTGGATGACTTACGGCGTGGGCGATCACATGTCGCACTACAACGTGAACGTCTCGGTGCCCAAGACGCTCATCCAGCACCTGCTGCGCTGGGCGATCGCCGCCAACCAATTTGACGCGCTGGCCAACACCACCATCCAGGCGATCCTGGAGACCGAAATTTCGCCCGAACTGGTTCCGCATGCCGATGGCGACACCGAACGCCCGGCGCAAAGAACGGCGGACACAATCGGCCCGTATGAGTTGCAGGACTTCAACCTTTATTACATCACCCGCCACGGGTTTCGCCCCAGCAAAGTGGCGTTTCTGGCCTGGCATGCGTGGGGCGACAAGCTTCGCGGGGAGTGGCCGGACCTGCTGCCTCAGGACCACCGCAACCAATACGGGCTGGAGGAAATCAAACAGTGGCTGGAGGTGTTTATAACGCGCTTCTTCAAGCAAAGCCAATTCAAAAGGTCCGCCAGCCCCAATGGTCCGAAGGTCGGCTCCGGCGGGTCGTTATCGCCGCGGGGGGACTGGCGGGCGCCAAGCGATGCGGAAGCCGAAGTCTGGCTGCGCGAGCTGCGCTCGGGGGTGCCGGGCTAGCGGGCCGGAGCCGTTTCTCCACCAGCGGTGTAATCGGATTGAGTTGTGGCCTGACTTAACTATAGAATCGGCGGGTGAAGTTGCTCGTCTTCGCCCACACTCCGCCGCCGCATCATGGCCAAAGCTACATGGTCCAGTTGATGCTGGCCGGCTTTGGCGGGGGCCACCAGCAGGGTGGTCGGAACGGCCATGGCGGCCAGCCGGCAACGGGTGCCGGCAACGTTGAATCGGCCCGCGGGATCGAATGCTACCACGTCAATGCGCGCATTTCGGATACCCTCCAGGATATCGGGCATGTGCGATGCGCCAAATTCCTGATGCTGGTCGCCTATTGCCTGCAGGCAATCTGGTTCCGATTCCGATACGGAGTGAAAAACTTCTACTACATTCCCGCTCCGGGAAAGCATACCGCCCTCTACCGGGATTGGCTCGTGATGTTTCTCTGCCGCCCGTTTTTTAAACGGGTGGTCCTCCATTGGCACGCAGCGGGTCTGGGCAAGTGGCTCGAGCGGGAGGTCCAAATCCGCACCCGATCCCTGACTTTTCTGGCCTACAAACATGTTGATTTAAGCATCGTGCTCTCCCATTTCAACCTCTCGGACGCGGAAAAGCTCCTTCCCAAGCGGGTGCTGAAGGTCCCCAACGGCATCCCTGACCCCTGCCCGGATTATGAAACCCTGGTCCTCCCACGCCGCCGCGCCCGGTTGACGGTCCGGCGAAAGCTGCTTGCCGGAGAGCCGCCCTCCCCGGCGGATCTCGCCATGGCCGGGGACAGACCCGAAGTGATCAAAGTCCTTTTCCTCGGGCATTGCATGCGCCAAAAAGGTCTCTTTGACGCGCTGGAAGCCGTCGAACTCGCCAACGAGCACTTCGTCCGCAACGCTTTGCCGCTGCGCGTCCATCTGACAGCGGCCGGTGAATTCGTCGATGCGGCGGAGCGCACGGAATTCGAGCGGCGCATCCAGCCCAGGGGCGGTTTGGAAATCGCCACCTACCGTGGGTTTGTCAGCGGCGCAGACAAACGAACCGTTTTGATGGACAGCGACTGCCTCTGCTTCCCGACGTATTATTCCGCTGAGAGTTTCGGATTGGTCCTGGTGGAGGCGATGGCTTTTGGATTGCCGATTGTGGCGACGCGCTGGCGGGCTTTGCCGGAATTGTTTCCGCCCAACTACCCGGGCCTGGTGGACGTTCGCGCTCCTGATCAAGCGGCGGCGGCGTTGCGCGGCTTGATGGTTTCCCCCACCGGCGAGGACCTTCGCCAGTTGTTCATCCAGCGATTCACTCTGGACCGCTTCCTGGAAAACCTGGCGGGAGCCCTGCATCACTTGGAAGGCTAGGGTGCCCCCCCCGGTGACTGGGTTTTCAACATTTCACGATGGGCACAGTTGCC
The DNA here is from genome assembly GCA_038209025.1 of Verrucomicrobiota bacterium. Taxonomy (GTDB): domain Bacteria; phylum Verrucomicrobiota; class Verrucomicrobiia; order Limisphaerales; family UBA8199; genus JBBQYD01. The sequence continues at coordinate 12,891 of JBBQYD010000004.1, forward strand.
TCCGCGCCGTAAATTTATGAAAATCCAGCCGCGAGTGGTCCCCAACTGCATGGATACGAGGCAAAACATGAATCCGGTTCCCAGGGTTAATGTGCTGGGCGTGGGCGTCAGCGCCATCAACCTGGACACGGCTGAGGCCTTGGTTGCCGCGGCGCTGAGAACCAGGACTCGGGGCTACGTATGTGTCACCGGCGTGCATGGCGTCAGCGAGGCCCAGTCCGATCCCTTGTTTCGTGACATTTTAAATGGCGCCCTTTTGAATACGCCGGATGGGATGCCGATGGTTTGGATGGGGCGCCTTCAAGGGGCTGGCGAAATGGCCCGCGTTTATGGACCGGACCTGATGCTGAGGGTTTGTGAGCTGACCTGCCGCAGCGGCCACACCCATTTCTTCTACGGGGGTGCTCCGGGAGTGGCGGATGAATTGAAAGTGGCCATGGAACGGCGTTTTCCCGGCATCAGAGTGGTCGGGGCCTGCACGCCGCCTTTCCGACCGCTCACCACGGATGAAGAGGCGCAGCTTAAGGAAACGGTTAATCAGTCAAAGCCCGACATCATTTGGGTGGGACTCAGCACGCCCAAGCAGGAGAAATTCATGGCCAGCCATTGGCGCACGTTGGACGCCACGCTGTTTTTCGGGGTGGGGGCCGCTTTTGACTTCCATACTGGCCGTGTCCGGCAGGCGCCGCGATGGATGCAACGCTCCGGCCTTGAGTGGCTATTCCGGCTTTTCTGTGAGCCTCGCCGGCTCTGGAAGCGCTACCTGAAAAACAACCCGCTTTTCTTGATGCGCGCCTTCCTGCAACTCACCGGGTTGCGCCGCTACACCCGGCCCTGAGACAGCCACGGGCGCGGGGTCGGCCCAGGCCTTCACTCGACGATACGGACGCAGTTTTCCCCGCCAAACGGGTTTGGGTGGCGATTCGGGCAAGCGGGATCGTCGCGCCATTCACCGTTTACCAGCAGGCGGTATTCGTAGCGCCCTGGTTCGAGGGCAACCGTGGTTTTCCAGATGCCTGTGCGGCCTTTTTTCAGCGGCAGGGGCGCTTGGGTCCAGCCGGTGAAATCGCCCGCCACCAGCACACTCTCGGCCTCCGGGCCCGAGAATGAAAAGGTCACCTTCGTTTTTCCTGATTTCGCTTTGCTCATAAAAAGCCCTTCCAATTCGTCCCAGATTGGAGATTGGTATGCTGGAGCGGTTTGGTCAAGCGGCGTTACGAGCCGATGGCCGCCGGCTGTTTGCGCCGCCTCATGAGGCAATACACGGTCGGCGTCGCAATCAGTGAAAACAGCATCGAAATACAGAGGGCGCCGATGATGCCGATGGCGAGAGGCCGCAGCATATCCGCGCCATGGCCGATGCCCCACGCCAGCGGTGCCATCGCCAGGGCCGTGCAGAGCGAGGTCATCAGGATCGGGCGCAACCGGCGCCGGCCGGAGAGGACGATCGCCTCTTCAAGGCTCGCGCCGTCGGCAAGATGGTGGCTCACCAGATCGAGGATGAGAATGCCGTTCTTGGCGACGATGCCGACGCCGATGATCGCGCCCAGGAAGCTCACGATGTTCAAGGTGGTGCCGGTCAGCCAGAGCGCGCCCACCGTGCCGGTGAGCGCCAGCACTGAGCCGAAGACGATGGCGAAGGGCTCATAAAAACTGCGAAACTCGATGATCAGCACGGTGAAAACCAGCGCGACACCAAGCACCAGCACGATGAGCAGGTGCCGGAAGCTTTCCTGTTGCTGTTGGAACAGGCCGCCAAACTCGATCACGCCCGGCGGAATGCTCGTGTCCCGCGCCAGCACTTGTTTAATTTCCGCAATGCCGCTGCCGAGGTCGCGGTTTTCCAGGGCAGCGGTCACCGCCACGAGCTGGCGCAAATCCTCGCGCCGAAGCTCCAGTTGCCCGGGTTCCTCGGTGATGTCCGCCACCTGCGAGAGTTTCACGAGGTGCCCCCCCGGGGTGCGCAGCGGGAGTTCGCGCAAGGTGTCGAGCCGGGCGATCGTGGCCGGTTCAGTGACAACGCGAATCTCCACCACCCGGTCCCCTTCAAGCACCGAGGACGCAATGCGGCCAAGCATCGATGTGTTCAGGGCCGTGGCGATGTCCTCGCTGGTCAACCCGTGACGCCGGGCGTCGAGCGTGCGGACGCGGAAGTTGATCGTCGGGCCCGTCATATTCAACCCGTCGAAGGTGTCCACCACGCCTGGGATCTTCTCGATCGCGGCCTTGATCTCCGGCGCTTTCTTCATCAGCCAGGGGGTGTCGGTGGAGAATAGTTTGATCTCAACCGGTTTAGGCGACCACGTCAGGTCGCCGATCAGGTCACCGAGGATGCCGGGAAACTCCCACTCGGCTTCGGGCAGCGCGGCGTTGAACTTGCGACGCAATTCCTGCTTCACTTCCTCGGTGCTGCGTTTGCGGCCGGGCCTCAACTTCACCAGAAAGTCACCGTCGTTGGGTTCGCACACGGCCAGTGCGAGACGCGCGCCGCTGCGGCGCGAGTAGCCCTCGACCTCCGGCGTGGCCCGCAGGATGCCTTCAGCCTGCTGCATGATGCGGTCGGTTTCCTCCAGGCTCGTGCCCCACGGCGTCAGGTAGTCAATCACGAAACCGCCTTCGTCCATTTCCGGCATGAAGCCGGTGGGCAGCCGCTGGTATGCCTGCCAGCCGCCAAAGCCAATGAGCAAACACAAGAGAAGCGTCACCCATCGCCAGCGCAAGGCTCCCCGCAACAACCCCTCAAAGGCCCGCATCAACGGCCGCATGATGAATCCGCCTTCCTCGGCTTGGGGCGCGTGGCCATGTTCCAGATGCTCATGGTCGCGGAGAAAAATGGACGCCAGGGAAGGAGTCAGCGTCACGGCCAGCACGAGAGACGTGAGCAACGCCACCACCATGGTTAACGCAAGGGAGCGGAAAAACACGCCGGGCAACCCATCCAAAAACACCAGCGGGATGAACACGACCACCGGCGTCAGGGTCGAGCCAATCAGCGGGTGCAGGATTTCGCCCATGCCGGACTTGATGGACTGCAGGCGCGGTTCGCCATGCGCAACCCTGGCGTAGATGGCTTCCACAACCACTATGGCGTCGTCAATGATCAGGCCAATGGCCGCCGCGATGCCGCCCAGTGTCATGAGGTTGAACGTCAGTTTGGCCGCCAGCATCACCACCACCGTCGCCAGCACCGAGACGGGAATCACCACAATGGCCGTGAGCACGCTGCCCCAGTTTTTCAGGAACAGGTAGAGAATGACGACGGCGAACAGCAGGCCCACGATGATCGCCTCCCATACGCTGCCCACGGAATCCCGCACGAGCAACGACTGGTCGTAGTAAAACGCCAATTGCAGGTCGGGCGGCAGGGTGCGGCGCAAATCGGCCAGTTGGGCTTTCAACTCCGCGGCGATATTGAGAATGCTGCTGCCGGCGGGCTGCGCCCGAATGTTCATTAACACCGCCCGGTTGCCTTGGGCATTGACGACATTGAATACCGGCTCCGGCCCGCGCTCAACGCGCGCAAAGTCCCGAATGCGCACCGGCTGGTTCTCGCGCATCATGACCACAAAATCCTCGATGTCGCCCGCACTTTTCACGCGGCTGTCCACCAGCGCCAGGTAGATCGTGTAGTTCTCAATGTGAAATCCCGCCGGCGCAACGAGGTTGTTCTTCTCCAGAGCGGTGGTCACGTCCGTGAGCGCGAGGTTCGCCGCCGCGAGTTTCAGCGGGTCCACAATGACGTGATACTCCGGCGCGCGGCCGCCGACGAGGTCCACGCGCGCGATGCCCGGGATGCGTAGAAACCGCGGCTTCAGCTCGTAGCGCGCCAACTCCCACAACTCGGTAATGTCCCGCTTCGGGCTGGTGAGGCTCACCCCGATGATGGGAAAGGCGTTGAAGGTAAGCCGCCACACGGTTGTCCGGGTGTCCGCGGGCAGGTCAGCCTTGAGTTGCGAAACCCGGTTGAGCACGTACAACTCGCTCTCCACCATGTTTGCCTGCCAGTTGAAAAACACGTTCACCTCGGCGCTGCCCCGGCCCGTGGCTGACCTCACCTGCACCACGCCGGGAATGTCCTTCATCGCCTCCTCGATGGGCCGGGTGATGGTCGCCATCATCTCATCGGCCGGCATCACGCCGCGATCAACGAGAATCACGCACCGCGGGAACTCCGTCTCCGGAAAGACGGATGACGGCATCCGCAACGCTGAATAAATGCCGGCGGCGCACACCGCGACGGTAACGAAAATGATGGCCAGCCGATGCCGGATGGCAAACGCGCCAGCACCCCGTTCGGCCGGCGCGTCCGAAGAACCGCCGCCGCTCATTTCTCCTCCCCGGTGTGCAGGATGCGGATCTTGGTTTCCTTGGGCAGCGCGTAAGAGCCCAGCGTCACGATGGTGGTGCCTTCCGCAATCCCCTCGCCCGACACCTCCACCAACCCCCCGTCGCGCAGGCCGGTTTTCACGCTCTTCTGAATGGCCCTGTCCCCTTCCACCACGGAGAGCGTGCTTTGTCCGTCATGGTCGGTGTAAACCGCCTCGCGCGGCACCGCGAGCCGGCCAGGGCGCTCTTCGGTGACAATGCGAGCCTGCACGAACTGTCCGCTCCGCAGCCCCGCGTTCCCCGGCACGGAAACGCGCACGAGGACCGTATCATTCACGGGGTTCACCTGCGGACCGACAAACAGCACCCGGCCCCGCGCGGCGGCTTGCTCGCCGCCCCCGACCAGTAAATCCGCCGGCTGGCCGTTCTTGAGCAGAGCGGCTTCGGCCGCCGCCACGTTGAGGGTGGCGACGAGCCGCTCCGGGTCGATCACCTCCGCAACCACGGTGTTTAAGTCCACGGCCTGCCCCGGCTGCACATAGATGCGCGCCACCACGCCTGCCAGCGGGGAGGCCAGCCGCACCAGGGCGACTTGTGCCTGGGCCAGGGCAAGCTCGCCCTTGGCCGCGGCGAGTTGCTGCGCGGCCTCCTGCAGCAGCCTCTCGGAAGTGCCCTCGACCGATTTGAGCCGCTGCTGCCGGGCCGCCTGTTGCTCGGCAAACTCCACGGTCTGGCGGGCTTTTTCCAACTGGGCCGACGCCACGCGGTCATCCAAGGTCACCATCACCGCTCCGGCTTCGACACGCTCCCCTTCCTTCACCGGCACGGCCATGACGATCCCGGCCGCCGGCGCGGATAACCGGGCGGCTCCGGCGGGTTTTCCGCCGCCCGCAGGTTCTCCTTCCAGGGTTCCGTAGGCAGCCACGCGGACATACATCGTAACGCGGGCGACCTTGCCAACCTGGACGGCCACTTCGGTGGGAACTGGTTGCTCCTCCTCCGGTTGCGCACCGCAGCCGCCAAGGAGCGCCGCCGCCAACAACGAGACGAGGCCACCGATAATTAGTCGAGAGTTCATGGATGCCTGGGGGTTCGCGGAGTCTTGGGGTCCTGTAAGAGTTGCGGGATGCTGGCCGACAGTGGAACCGTGGTTTGCAGGGCCTCCTCCAACTGTCCCAAGGCTTGTTGCGCCTGCGCAATGGCATCCGCCCGAACCAATCGCGCAGCGGCCAGCTCCACCTGGCCGGCCAGCCATTCGCTGCGGGAGATGTCCCCGGCCTCAAAGCGGCCACGCAGTCGGCGCTCCTGCCGCTCCAGACTCGCTTGCAGCGCTTCAGCGGTCGCGGACTTCTCCTTCGCCGCGCCGCAGGCAGCCACGCCACGGTCAATTTCAGCCAGCACCCGGGCTTGCAGCGCGTTGAACCTGGCTGCGGACTCGGCCCGGCGGGCCTCGGCCTCCGCAATCGGGCCTTGGTTCTGGTTCAGAACCGGCAACTCGAGGGAGAGGCCCACGCCCCATTTGTTGTCGCCCTGGTCATATTCATACCCGGGGTTGAGATGAATATCTGGATACTGCTTCGCCACTTCCAGCCGCAGCGCCGCTTCGCTGGCCGCATATTCGGAGAGCGCCGCGAGCACATCGGCGCGCTTCAGGAGCGCCTCCCGCCGGGCCGTCCGCAAATCCACCTCCGGCGGCACCTGGCCCAAACCCGCAAAGGCGATTTCCACGCCCTCAAGGGCGCTGAAGGGCACGCCGATAGCCTCGGCCAACGCCACCCGGCTCTCAACCTGCTGCCGTTTCGCGTCATCGGCGGCCAGCCGCACGGTGTCCAGCGTGATGCGTTCCCGCGTGACTTCGGCGGGCGAGACCGCGCCGGCGGCAAGCTGGGCTTCGAGCAGCTTCACGTTCTGCTCTTGAATGGCCTGCTGCGCCACCAAAAGCCGTTCCCGCTCGCCGGCCCCGGATAGGTCCACCAGCGCCCGGCGTAATCTCCCGCGAATCTGCCACGCCGTGGACGCGATCTTCAGCCGGGCGGCGTCGGACAAATACCGCGCCTGAGCGATGCGGTAGCCGCGCTTGCCTGCGGTCTCCAGCGGGACATCCAGGTTCAGCCCCATGACCCATGGAGAAGGCGTAATCGTGGTGGCGTTGTATAGCGGCGAAGCTCCCACGCCCGGGTTTGGACGCTGCCCGGCGGTGCGCAGCCCGGCGCGAGCCGTTCCCCACTGCGCCCGCGCCACCTCCAGTTCGGGTGAAAAGTAGAACGCCGCCAGGGTCAGCAGCTCCAAATCCCAGTGATTCCGTGGCCACTCGGCGGAGAGCCGGTTCGTTTCAAGGAAAGCCCGCAGCCCCTGGTCAGAGAGTGAACGCGCCTCAAAATCCGCAGCGGCCCGCGCCGGGATCAGCGGCCTGGCATGGTAATGCACACACCCGGCAAGCCCGGCAATGGCCAGGATTCCCGCAAACATGACGCCGATCTTGCGGCCAGCACGACAGCCCGACAGACCCATAAAATCTCTGCGCATAGACAATGAGGAACTCCTGCGGACGCGGCACGTTGCCAAAGTGTGCCGACACGAGTCGGCAGCCTGAAGCAGCCAGGCCGTTTCACGCGCGGGGAGCCCGGTAACATCCATTGCCGGTGAACGTTGGAGTTACTAAAGCCTAACCCGCAGCCTGGCAAGACTATTCCCCTTGCAGGGCTGACTCTGCCGACGCTGGAGAGCGCCGCGCCCGAAGGCCGCGGGGTTTTACCGAACTCGTCGCGGGCCCAGGTTGCGGGCCGCTCGGCCACAACGATCCCACCGGCCCAATGGCGCGGCCTCACCGTTCCGCCCGATTCACTTCAGGCTCTTCTGCTTTTCTCCCGCCTCCTTGGCCTGCTGCGCCGGTGTCTCCATCTCGCGGGAGACAATCTGGCCGGTTACAGCGTCCACCTGGATTTCAGTAATATCCTTGGTGCCGGGGGTGGCAATGTCAAAGGACCAGATGAGCTTGCCGTGCTCCTTTTCCAGTTCGCCTTCCGTGATCTTGCCACCAGCCACCTGCGCCAGCGCCGTTTGCTCAGCCTGGGCGCGACTGACTTTGGCCTGCGCGGCAAGCTTCTCCGGGCAACTGGCGCAACCGTTGGCGAACAACGTGAGTCCGGTGACAAGGGTGAGGGTGTAAACGATTGATGATGCTTTCATTGTTTTTACTGCGTTCGGTTCAAACCTGGTTGGTTTTAAGTTGGGTCAAAGTCAGCGCCAACCGCGCTGGCCCGACCAAAGTGGCGGTGAGCTCGCAGCCGAGGGCGCTGGCGAATGCGCGCGCCAGCGACAGCCCGAGTCCCGCGTGACCGTCGGCGGAGCGGGCGGGATCTTTACGCCAGAACCGCTCGAACAGGCGGGGGAGATCCTGGTGGTCGAGATTGTCCACGGTGTTGACCACGCGCAGCGTCAGCCGGCCATGATTGACCTCCGCCTCCACGTCCACCGTGCCGCCTCGCGGGGTGTAGTAAATGGCGTTGTCCAGGAGGTTGATCAAAATGGAACGAAGCAGCATGGGGTCGGTTTCCGCCTGCGCGCCCTCTGGGGCGCTGACCCTGAATTCCAGATCCCGGTCCGCGGCTCTCGCCCGGAATCGATCGTGCAGATCCTGAAGCATGGGGGCCAGTGCCACGCGCGCCTGGTGCGCCGCCCATCCGCCCTGCTCGGCGCGCGCCATGGCCAGCAGGCGTGTGAGGATCGATTCCAGGTGGAGGGCAATTTCGAGCGTTTCATGGTCAGCGGTGGCGGCGCGGGCGTCAGGCAGTTTGATGGCAAGCTCCGCCATGCCGCGCAGCTCGGCGACCGGCGTGCGAAACTCGTGGGCGACGTCTGAACTGAAACGGCGCTCGCGTTCGAAGGAATCCTCCAGCCGCGCGAGCAGCTCGTTCAGGCGCGCTGTGATCGGCGCCAATTCACCCGGCAAGCCTTCCGTGCCGAAACGCGCCGAGAGTGACCCGGCATCAATCCGGGCGGCATCCCCGGCCAGGGCCCGCAAGGGCCGGAGCTCGCGCCGGAGCACGCGGGGCACGACGAAGGCCGTCACCGCCGCCAATAGCAGCCCGGTGCCCAATAGCACGAGTTGTATGGCTGTCAGGGTGCGATCCAACTCGCGGCGGACGGTGGCCACCACCAGCGTCGCTTCCGTGGAAGAAACCTTTGCCGGCGCATCCTCCGACTCCTGCGGACGGAACCTGATGCCCACGGCGCGCCCTGCCCGGCCCTCGGGTAAGGTGAGGTTCCAAAAGACCGGCTCCTCCAATGATCCATGGCGCGGCGGCAGGTGCGCGTCCCGCAGAGAGCGGGAACGCTCCAGAGATCCGCCTTCACCATCCCACAGCTCGAAGAAATCGTTTCCGCGGGCTTCAAAACCGCGCATGTGCTCGTCCGAAAACTCGATTTCCACGCGGCCGCTCTTCTCCTCGGTCAAAGTGGCGATGGCTTGGGCCTTGGCGCGAAGCGCGGCATCGAACTGGCCCTGCAGCGTGGCGCGCGCGCAGAGGTACACGGTGGCGCCGCCCGCCCCCAGGATGAGGCCCACGGTGAGCAGCAGCTTGCGCGTGAGTTGCTGGCCTATGGTTTTCATTCGGCGGCCAGTTCGTAGCCCAATCCCCGCCGCGTATGAATGAGTGGCGCGGGATTGGGTTCGCCCAGCTTTTGGCGCAGCGAACAAATAGCCGAGTCCACCACGTTGCTGGCGGGTTCCACGTCGCCCCCGTAAATGTGCTCCTCGATTTCCGTGCGGGTGACGATGTGGCCGGATCGCCGGGCCAGGTATTCAAGCAGCGCATACTCGCGCGGCTGAAGCGGGATGGCGCGCCCGGTGCGGCTCACCTTGCGGGCGGCGGTGTCCACCTCCAGATCGCCCACCACCAGGCGCGGACCCTGGCCCCCGTAAGCGCGGCGGCAGAGCGCCTTGATGCGGGCGAGCAGCTCCTCCAGCGCGAAGGGTTTGACAAGATAGTCGTCGGCACCCAGTTCCAGGCCGCGCACCCGGTCGGCCACGGTGTCCCTGGCCGTGAGCAGCAGGACGTGCGTGAGCCGGCCCTCTTTGCGGAGCTGTTGCAGCAGTGCCAGCCCATCCAGCTTCGGCAGCATGATGTCCAATACAATGGCGTCGTAATCGTTAACCTGCGCCAGGTGCAGGCCGTCCTCGCCATCCGCGCTGGCATCCACGGCAAAGCCATTCCGCCGCAGCCAGGTGGTCACGGTTTGCCGCAGGCGGACAGAGTCTTCGACCACGAGAATGCGCATATGAGGATTAACGCGCTTTGACGCGCCGTTCGCAAGCATGACATGACCAGCCCCCCCGCTCACTTGGGCGGGCCGGGCGGCGCGGCGGCCGCCTTTTGCAGCAGGTTGCGCAGGTCCTTATCGGCTTCTTTGAAGGCGGCGTTGAGCACCTTGTCGTTTTGCACGTAATCCTGCTGGAGATACGACTGGGTGATCGCGTAACGATTGGCAATGATCTGCAGGTCTTCCGGCGTGGGATTCTTCTCTTTGCTCAACCCGTCCTGGTTGAGGTCTTCCACCAGTTCCCGGCGATGGTCGGGCTTGAGTGTCTGGTCAAGCACGGCGGTGTGGAACAACTCGGCCGCCTGCGTACTGGCGCCCACATAAGCCAGCGCGACTCGCGCCAATGGCTCCCGGCTGTCGGCCTCAGTGATCCGCGGATCTTTGTAGAGTTGCGCGACCAGCGGGATGCTTTGTTCCCCCAATGACTGCTGCAGGTAACGCAGCGCTCCCCGGTCCACCTGGCCGTCGGGCTGGACCAGTTGAGCCTGCGCGGACACGACATAGGAGGTGTCCTCAAAACGCCGCAGCACCCCGAAAAGATAATCGCGCTCCGCGCTGCCCGGCCCGGTGCGCGCCAGCAAAGCCCGCGCAGCCGCCGACGCCGCCGCTTTGTAGGTGCCGGGCGTAAGCTCCTCCAGCCGTTGCGTCAGGCAGGCCAGCTCAAGACCGCTTCCCGTCACGGCCAGGGATTCAGCCAGAATCGCCTCCGCGTCTGTCCCGCCAATCTGGGCGACAACGTCAAATAACCCGAGCCTCAGCGACCGCGGCGTCAGTGCGGCGGTGATGGACTTGATATCGCGTGCGCCCTTGCCGCCCGGCGCGTCGTAGGCAACGTCCTGCCCAGAGTTGAGGAACTGGCGAATGGCCGGCAATGCCGCCGGACCCGCCTGGGTGAGTTGCTCAAGCAGCGCGATGACCGGCCGCAGCGCGCGGCTCTGGCCGGCACCCGGCGGGATGTGCAGCGCCGCCAGCTTCTGGAGCAGTTCCTCCGGGGTGGCTTGGGCTGCCGAGGAGACTCGTTCGGCCTGCCTCAAAAACATCCCGGGGGAGTCCGGGCGGGCGCGAGCGCTGGTCAACGCCGCGGTTAGTTCGGATTTCTCCGCTTCCCATTCGGCGAGCCGGGATTTCAATTCGTTCTCGTGACGGGCTGCCTGCTGGAGCCCCACCAACATCGCGCCGGCGGCGAATCCAAGCCCGGCAGCCAATAGGATGAAAATGAGCCGTTTCATATCAATGCATGGTAATTTCTGTCTCCCTGCCGCCCTGCCTGCCTTCCGCTGGCCCAGGCGGCGCGAAACCCCGCGCCAGTTATTCAACTGACATCCACAAGCTTAGCACCCATAGGTTACGGCAAGATTACCTCCGGCTGAAATGTATGGTTTTTGTCTGTTCGCCGTTTACCAGTTTACCGCCGCTTCCCCAATGTGGGCCGTCCCTGCCGCAGCACGAGCCATGTGGACCATGCGTCCTTTATGATTCTCTTTGGTCGTTTCGTATTCACAACCCGGGTCGCTTATTTAGAATCCGCCTCAGGCCGTGGGAGCTGCCAATCCGATACGCGGGTGCCCTTTATCACGTCCTGAGTCGTGAGGATCGACGCTTCAAGGCTTCCCATCGCTCACCGATTGGCTAGACTGGCTGCATGCGTGCGTTAGCGGAAGACACCAGCCAGGAGGCTGAACAACTCTTGATTGGGCTGTGGCGCCGGGCGACGGTGGAGAGAAAGCTACAGATGATCGTCTCGGCCAATCTCAGCTCACGCCAACTGGCGCTGGCCGGCTTGAAGAGACGGCATCCCGAGGATCCGCCTGAGCGCCTCCGCCGCCGGCTTGCCGATCTTTGGCTGGGACCGGAACTGGCCCTCAAGGCCTACGGCCCGCTCCAATCATATGCCGTCTCCGGATCTTGAATTATTCACCGCCCTGCGGCAGGTGGTGGCTGCCTTCGACCAACTTGAGGTCTGCTATTTCGTAGGCGGTTCCGTGGCGAGCGGCGTGCTGGGCGAACCGAGGCAGACTCTCGATGCCGATCTGATCGCCGCCTTGCTCAGCCAACATGCAGCTCCGTTGGCCGCACTGGCAGAAAGCAGTGCCTGCGTCCAGCACTAGCCGGCCTTATAAAGGAACACATGTTTTTTAAGGTTGTCCGACTCAAGGCGCCAGCGCAAATCTGGCTGCCTCGTGTGAAGCGTGCCTTGCACGCTCCCAGTTGCATAATAAGGAACAGCTGCGTAGTTGCAGAGTACGACCACTGCCGGAGCAAAGCAATGACCCGGCGCAGGCAGCATTTCATAGCTCGGTGACTTGCCGGCATATCTGATGCGGAACCCCTTCGCAGAAGCGGGGTCCTCCAAAAAGAATTCAATCGTCTCCGCCCCGTCACGGATCGCCTGCTGGAGGACCATGGTAAGATACCTCGGGATCGGCTGCGAATCGTACACTTGGTCCGCGGCGAGGTTGATACAAATGTCATTTGTCGTGTGTGCCATAAAAAAAGTCCGGATTACCGATGCGGCGGAGCCGCATTCATTTCAGCGTTTGGGTTCGCTCCCTCCTTTTTGCACAGCGTCCTCATTTGGCTCCGATCAACCTGTTCGTTACATAAGCCGACACCGGCCAATAGACGGTTTCTGAGATGATCCCTGCCACCGCTTCGTTCCAGGAGTAATGGGGGCCGATCGCTTGGCCAATCTCCCCGATGATGAACATGAGCCACCAAAGGCTGGCATAGAGAAGCCAGCGACCACTCAGCGCCTCGCGAGCGAAATGGAAGATCAGCACGAAAGCGGCCGCAGTACCGAGCTTGGAGACGAACACGCTGATCAGGAAGCGTGCTGGAGATACGCCTTCTGGCGGCTTCATGTTCGCCAAAACGCTCCCAACGCCGTACACCACGAAGGGCACGATGAAGATGATGGCCAAGACCAGCCCAATGCTCAGGATCAACTTGCGCATATTGGATTCCCCGCTATCGGGATGGCGCCGGCTGCTTTTCGGAAGCTTTTCAACTCTGCATAATCCGGCGAACGTATAAAGAGTGTATCCGCCGTGCCCGAAGGAACACGGGCATTGGAAATTCGGGAATGGTCGGGCATGGCGGATACACTCTGGTTGCACTGAGCCGCTTCGAGCAGGGCCACCGGGTTGCTGTGTAACGTATCCCCATTCAGGGCGACGGGAGCCTCGGAAAAGACGCTCGACGACCGGGGCGGATAGGTTGGACCTGCCAGCGCGAGGCTTCAGCCCCGCGCCGATCTTCAGAACTGCGGCTGCCGTGGTCATCAAATTGAGCCTGCTCCGGGCATGGGCCAAAAGCAAACAAAAATCTCCGGTCAGCCAAGCCCAATGCAGACCGGCCACGACCAGCTCCGTAGGAGCGACATGATTATAGCAAACGCGTGCGCATGGCACCGCGATCACCAATTCCACGCGAGGACCGCCACCAACTCATGGCGCGATACTCCCAGTGTCATCAGTTGCCGCATGAACCGCGTGGGCCCACAAAAAACCAGCTCACGTGTGCGCCCCGCTGGTACTCAGCACCAGCCAGGGGCCGCTCTTTCTCACAGAACGTGCAGCCCCGGGGCATATCGCTGGCTGATGAACACCTCCGAAAACATCTTCCCGGCCGCGGAACGTCTGAGCGTCCACAGTTTTCAGGAGCCATTGAGTTCCAACCTCCCGGAAAAGGAGCTCACCGCTCAAACACCAGCGCCATACTGCCCGCGACTCTCCATCGCGAACTGATTCGGGCTGGTTCAACTATGGGCGTATTTGCTGGCTCCGCTGCGCTCCGCAGCAATACACCCTTCAGGGTCCGACATTTGCCTTCGGGTTGTTCACGAGCACGGGCTCAACCACGGTTCCGTCCATAAGAATCCAACAACGGGTTTCCTCGTCGCTCTCACGCCTGCCGTCAACGTCCCGATAGCGCCTCCAGCGCGCCTCCCAAATCCAGTTTGAGGCAGGCTGTTTCAGCCTCAAATCAAGGTGATAATCCCAGCCGCTCTGATGTTCCAACTTGCTCATGAACTTAAACGCTTCTTTCACGGCTCTGGAGGCGGATACCGGCGGGTTTTCCTGTTTCTCGCAATCCCAGAAGGGCAAGTCCCTCATGACTTCGAATTTGACTGCTAGCTGATACCAATGCCCTCTGTACTTAAACGTCTCTTTGATCTGCCCAGAGGCTCCACCCAGGCTGGAAATCAAACATATGATGATGTAACATGTGCGCATGTGATGACTTGCTGTCGAACGCCGCAACTGAGCGATGCGGGCGGCCCAAGGCTTCCGAAAAGGCAACCGAGACGTAGTGCCGCCGTTGTCTGGAGCAGCCGGGTTATGCGGTCGTTTGCTGCGCCTTCTGTGCCTGATGACAAGCCCGGTGGTCGTGGACAACCAGACCGCCGCGACGATGCCGAGGCGCACCATCGCCTCTGTGAGCGACCAATTCATGTATGTATCTGGCGTGCTGCTGACCCACTCCGGCTGTACCAGCCGATGTGGCCAGCACTCACGAATGAGTTCGGTGTCGCCGGTGTGCGCAGGGCCAACAATAGTGTGAAAGCCGAGGGGAGCCAGAGCCCAACGGGAGCCGACCAAACCGGCCAAAGCCGTTAGCGCAAGGATGACAATTGTGAGAGCGATCTTATTCATGCTGCGCCGCATAACCATTGGTTATCAGGTCGTTGTGCCCTGATCTTACGATATCGGCTTGTTTTTCGGGCAGTTTTGCCCTGATGTTGGAGGGGCTAATACCAGGACGAAAATCCCAGATATTCACAGGCAAAGCTTAAACAGGACACCTTGGAAAGTCAAGAACAATCTCCGAAATTGTGGGAGACCCCTTCGGGTAACAGTTAGTTTTGGCGCACGGCGGAGCAGGTCCGGGAATTTGATGCGCCTCCACCATTACTCCATCCACATCGAACGTTCCGACCTCGACTGGATCAAGCGCTACATCGCATTTCACCACAGGCGCAGCCGGGTTGGCCGGTTAATCATGAGCTTGCCTATGCGTTGAGGGCGGTGTCAGGTCCGAACTCACTGGCGGCGGGGCGGGTGCGTCCGATGCGGGACGGGGGGGACCAGCCTCGGGAATCTCCTCCGCGCTAATTATCGCTTTTCCTTCTTTGCGCGAAAAAAGCCTGGAGCAACCCCCGGCACTCGGGTTCGCGCACGCCCGGGGTGATTTGTGAACGATGGTTCAACGTGGGGAATTGCAGCAAATTCAACGCGCTTCCGGCCGCCCCGGCTTTCGGGTCCGCGGCTCCAAAAACAACTCGCGCCAACCGGACATGCACAATGGCGCCGGCGCACATCGGACACGGTTCCTTGGTGACGTAGAGCGTGCAATCCGTCAGCCGCCAATCACCCACGGCTTCTTCCGCCTGGGTGATGGCCAGCATCTCCGCGTGCGCGGTGGCGTCCTTGAGCAGTTCAACCTGGTTGAACGCGCGCCCGATGATGCGCCCCTCGCGAACGACCACCGCCCCGACGGGCACCTCCTCGGCCTCAAACGCTTTGGCCGCCTGGCGCAGCGCTTCCCCCATGAAATAGTGGTCGCTCTGCAAATCAATGATTGGCGGGTCATCGCTCATGAGCCGGCGGCTGGTCCGGGCCAGCTTTCCTCCAGAGTCCAATCATTCCGGTCATCCGCATGGCAATGACAATGAGCGGCGAAGAACCCGCCGCGGTACTGCCAGATCCAGGGCCATATTCGTTCGCGATCCGTGCGTGGGAGCCGGAGGGACTCCAGCTCCGCCCGGGTGTGGAAAGCGAACCGGCCCTCGCGGTGGGGCGCCGGGGTGGCGGCGAGGCGCGGCTTGATCTCGAAGAGAAACATGAGCCAGTGGGCCTGGCCGGCATAGCCGTGTTCGCTGATGAGGCCCGCCAGGCGGAGATCCGCCGGGGTGAGCCGGATGTCCAACTCCTCGCCGGCTTCCCGGCAGGCGCAGGCGTAAGGAGACTCGCCGGTATCTGTTTTCAGCTTGCCGCCGCAGGGGCTCCAGAGACCTTGGTTCGGCTCCTGGGCGCGCTCCATCAGCAGCACCCGGTCCCGTTCATCGTAGGCGTAGAGCAGCGTGGCGATTCTGTAAGGCAGATTCATTCGTCATTCCGGCGGGGATGCGGTCTCCGCGTTCCCAGCTCTTCAGTTTCTCACCAGAACTTGTAATCTCCCCGCCAGATGATCCACACGCCCAGCAGGAAGTTCGTGATGGCGTGGGCTGTCATGGCGTCACCCAGGCGATTCTTGCGGAGGGCGAGCCATTGGTAAGCCAGGCCGCAAAGGATGCCTGCCAGCCACTCATAATGGGCGAGGCCGAAGATTCCCGCCGTGACCACAAATGAGAGCCCGTGGAAGCGCGACAGGGGCATGCCCAGGAATTCCGTGCGGACCAGGTAACGGTAAAGAAATGACCGGTAGAAAACCTCTTCCATGGGCGGCACCACGATGGCCGAGCCCAGCGTGCGCGCCACGACGTAGAACCAGGCGGCGGCGGAGCCTTCGCCAAACTGCTTGTGCGGGTTCCACGGCGCGGAAGCGGCGGCCAGCTTGGGGTAAAAATCATTGATGCCTACCCACATCACACAGACCAGTATCCCAACGACCACCGCCTCCCAACTGAAATTCCAGCGCATCTCCCGCACGTAGGGCCACATCTCATAGATGAGCCACGCGCCCACAAACGTTTTGAGCACGTAAACCCAGTAGCGTCCATCCTCCCCAAAAGAACCCTGGAGGTACGTGAGCCCCACAAAGATAAAGAAAGGAATGACCCTCGCCTTGGCAGGCGACCCCCCGAGTTGTTCGTTTAGAAAGCGCATAAGCGGCTGAATGGACCGGCCTCTAAATGCCACAGCAGCGCTTAAAGTCAATTATTGAGCATCAAGGTCTTCGTCTGACCGGACCCGGCGAGCACCACGCTTTCCGGGTGAATAGTCGATACCTGCCACTCTCCCAGGCGGTCTCCCACAAAGAGGGACTTGCCATCGATGATGACTGAGGGCCGCGTGGGATGATAGATAATGGCCTGGAGCCTCATCGGCGGCGCGGCGGGGGCGGGCGGGGGCGCCACCAGGGCGGCGGATGGCGGGGTGCCTTCCGGTTGGCTCTGGATCTCAGCGGTTGGGGGTGCTGCCGGTTGGGGCGTTACTGAGGCGGGCGGCACAGGCGGGGGTTGCGCCGGGGCGGTTTGGGCAGCCGGGTACATTTCCCGGGCGCGCGTCTCGCTCACCTTTTCCCGGTTGTTCAGGCTGTAAATTTCCCAAGCCATGAGCAGAAAGAGCAGGGCCCCAAGGACCAGCACGCAGGGGACCAGCATGCCAACCCATAACGTGGGCCGGGAGGGCGGGTCGGTGGGCTGCGCGCTGCGAGCACGCTTCAAAGCGTCGTTTACCAGGCTCATGCGCAAAAGTCTCCTTCCAACTCCCGGACCGCCTGGCCGACCATGCGGTAAGATATGCGTTCGCATTGGTTCACAAAACCTGCCAGCAAGGCTTTGTCGCAAATCGCGTTGACCAGGCGGGGTATGCCTTTGCTGTATTGGTACACCCGCCAGAGGGCTCCCCACGTGAAGGCCGGGGTTCCGTTGCCGCCGGACACCTGCAAACGATGTTGCACATACTGGGCCACTTCCGCGCGGCTGAGCGGCGAAAGGTGATAACGAACCGTGATGCGCTGGCGCAGTTGGCGCAACCGGTAGGCGTTCAGGCGGTCGCGCAACTCAGGCTGCCCCAGCAGCACAATCTGCAGCAGCTTCCGGTTGTCGGTCTCCAGGTTGGAGAGCAACCGCACCTGCTCCAGCAATTCATCCGTCAAATCCTGCGCCTCGTCGATAATCAACACGCTCTCCCGGCCATTTTCCACCTGCTGAAGCAGGAACATGTTTATCAGGTTGAGGGTTTCCAAACGATCCAGGCCGCTCACCGCCAGCCCAAATTCTATGGCGATGGCCTTCATCAGCTCATCCGAACTCATCACCGGGTTGAGCACCAGCGCGGTGGCAAAGTGGGCGTCCAACTCTTCCAGCAGCGCCCGGCATAACGTCGTTTTTCCGGCCCCCACCTCCCCCGTGAGCTGCACAAAACCTTTGCGCTCGCGAATCCCGTAGAGCAGGTGATTAAAGGCCTCCCGATGTTTGGCGCTATAAAAAATGAACCGCGGATTCGGCGTAATGTCGAACGGCGGATCAGTCAGGCCATAGTAATCCAGGTACACGCGTCAATCAGAGCAATAACGGTGCCCCGGGCCGCCTGAACGCCAAACGAGCCTGAAAACGCGCTTTCCCGCTCAGAACGCCGTTTTGAACGCCAGGCTGGCACGGAGCCGTGTCTTGAAACAAGACATCCGGCTTTGCCGTCCCGCCGGCCGGCGGACCCCGCATCCGCCCGGGCGGACCCCAGCGCCCCGCGCAAATAAAAAAAGCGAGGCTGGGACTGCCCAGCCTCGCGGTGTTTCTTCAGTTTCCCCAATAATCCGATTTGGACTTAATAGTCCATGCCGCCCATGCCGCCGTGGCCGCCGGGTGCCGGAGCCGGCTTATCCTTCTCCGGGAGTTCGGTCACGAGACATTCGGTGGTCAAGAGCAGGCCCGCGATGGACGCGGCGTTCTGGAGCGCGGTGCGGGTGACTTTCTTCGGGTCCACCACGCCGGCTTTGACGAGGTCTTCAAACACGCCGGTGCCGACGTTATAACCTTCGTTGCCTTTGCGCTTCTTGACTTCCTGCACGATGACCGAGCCTTCGAGGCCGGCGTTGGCCGCCAGGGCGCGAGTCGGGTATTCCACCGCGCGTTTGACGATTTCCACGCCGATGCGTTCGTCGTCGTTCTCGGGCTTGACGGTGTCCATGGCCGGGAGGCAGCGCAGGAGCGCCACACCACCGCCAGGGACGATGCCTTCTTCAACGGCGGCACGGGTGGCGTGCAGCGCGTCTTCCACGCGGGCTTTCTTTTCCTTCATCTCGGATTCGGTCGCAGCACCGACGTTGATGACGGCG